>JALOQT010000225.1 GCA_025453375.1 Phycisphaerales bacterium
GACGAGCCGCTCGCCCCGGTCAGTGAAACCGACAACGCTGGGCGTGGTGCGGGCGCCGGAGGAGTTGATCAGAACCTTGGGCTGGCCGCCTTCCATGATGGCGACGCAGGAGTTGGTGGTGCCGAGGTCGATGCCGATGATCTTGGACATAGTCGTGGCCTTCCTGGAATTGAGTGCTGACGCCGGGAGGTAGGCAAGCCGTGTGCCAAGACCAAGTCGCGACCCACAGCGGCGACGCCAAGCCGGACACCCGCGATTTACGTCGATTTGGTTGCCTTCTGCGTCGATCTTGATGATCCAGCATCACCCGCAGTTGCCCAAATGGCGACGAGCACCGAACATCTGCCAGTTTGGCAGGCCGACTTTTCGCCCCTCTCGCATATCATGTCCCATGGCGATCATTGATCCGGTCCGCAACCCCCCACCACCTCCTTTCACGCTCGACGAACGGGGCCTGCCCGTCGGGGCGGTGCTGCGGACGGGGTGGGAGGTCTCGCCTCGCCAGGCGGCTGAGCAACTCAAGACCGGCGAACCGATCCTGCTGGACTGTCGGCGTGATGAGGAGTGGGTGTTCAACCGGTTGGACGGGGCGATTCACATCCCGATGGCCGCCATCGAGGCGCGGCTGGATGAACTAGAACGCACCCCCGGCGATCGCAGCACACCGATCATCGTCTACTGCCACCACGGCGTGCGCTCCATGCGCGTCACCGCGACCCTCCGCGCCCATGGCTTTGCCGACGTGACAAGCATGGCCGGCGGCATCGACCTGTGGTCGATGGCGGTTGATGCGAACGTGCCGCGATATTGATTGAAGCGGTCTACGGCCGCGGCGCCGGGGCCAGGCCCGGATCTGCCAGAGGCTTGGGGACATCCAACTGCTTGGTGATCCCTGGCACCAGTGCTTCGGCCTGTTGTCGGACGGTCGTCAAGATCGACACTCCAGCATCGATGCGCGTCTGCACCACGCGCCGCTCCACCGGCGTGAGATTCTTGTTGGCCAGCTCAGCCCGATCGGCCGCCACCTGCGATTGCAAGGAGCGAGCCAGATCGACGAGGCTCAGTGCCTGCATGCGAGCCATGTCCGCCGCGCCGGGGGCGACGATGACGTTGCCACCCATGGGCCCCTGTCCCAGTCCTCCCTGAAGCCCGACTGCCGCGCCACGCGGCTGGACGACGATCTCCCGCCGCTGCACGCCTCGGCCATCCCACCATCCACCCATGCCCCGCCGACCTCGGCCGAATCCGGAATCGACCTCGGCGCTGACTCGCCCGCCAACGCCACCGATGACCAGCCCCGGCCGTGCGCCACGCAGGGCCGATTCATGATGCCGTAGCGCCGCATCCTCGCCACTGGTGCCGTCAGACGCATACCACCCGTCGGCAGGCTCTTCGATCTTCAGGCCCTGCTGAGCCATGTCGGGCCGCACGCGGGCGACGCGCTGGCGCCAGGCCGCCACGAACGTCTCGTCGGAGATTTCGTTGAAGATCACGCCCCCGCCAAACCCGCCGCCCCGCCCTCGACCATCATCCAGGTCAGCAAAGTTGCCAAGCTTCACCGACAGCATCACCGGCTGGCCTCTGCGAATCACCTGCAGGTTGGCGATGTCCCCCGCATCGCGGCTGATGATCAGCGGGCGAATGAGGTTCACCCCGCGATTGAACATGACCTCCCGCGCCGGCACCGCCACGCCATCAACCTCGACGATCACATCATCCGGCTGCAACACACCCGCCGCGGGGAAACCGGCGATCATCGAGTTGACCCGCAACGTGTCACCATCAAACTGCACGCCCAGCGCCCCGCGCGGGGAGTTGACAAACACCGCCAGCCCCAGTTGCCACAGCCGCACGAACTGCTCGGGCGTCAACTGCTTATCGCTCAGGAGTGCATCGATCGCGGAGGGCGTGAGTTTCTGCGAGGTGACGATCGCATCGATCGCGGCTTCGCGCTCGTCGATGGCCGCGCTGTCCAGACGCGTCAGCAGTTGCTGCATCTCGGGCGAAAGGTCCGCCGGTGCCGCCTGGCGAACGACATCGCCACGAGTGACCGGACCGGCCAAGGCCAGTGCGAGCCCGATCAGCATCAGTGGCTGCCGAATACGCATGCGCAATCGTAAGCCCGCGCGACCGACCTCGTGCACAAGGCCATGATCCTGGCCATTGGTCCACATTCTCGGCCCCTGCACCCCTGACCTGCTCCAACCCGATCCCCCACTGCTGGCGGGCGATGACTTCGCCGGTGTTCCCTACCCTCAGGCGTGATTCGCGTGCAGAACGTGCATTTTGCTTATGTCCCCGGGCGACGCCCAAGTGGTCAGCCTGCTGACCAACTCGGCGATCGGCCGCGCGGCCTCGGCGGGAGCGACGTCCTTCAAGGCGTCTCGCTTGACCTTCAGCCGGGCATGATGCTCGCGATCGTCGGCCCCAACGGCGCGGGCAAGAGCACGCTGCTGCGCGTCATGGCCGGGCTGCTGACGCCATCGCGTGGCACGATCGAGCTGGATGGTGCTGCACTGGCCGACCGCTCGCCACGCCAGCGTGCCAAGCGGATCGCCTACGTCGCCCAGCGGCCATCGCTGGCCGCGCCGTGCACTGTCTGGCAACTCGTCGCACTCGGCCGGTTCTCAGCGAGCAGCAGCGCGGGCTGGGCAGGTCAGCCGCAGCGCGATCCCGCAGCAGACTGGGCGATGGCACAGATGCGCGTCAGCGATTGGGCCGATGTGCCGATGCACGAACTGTCGGCCGGTCAGCAGCAACGCGTGAGCCTCGCCCGCGCTTTGGCGCAGCTTACATCGCCTGCAGGTGAGGGCGCGATGCCGACCTGCGCCGGTGCGCTGCTGGCCGATGAACCGATCAGCGCGATGGATCCGGCCTTCGCGGTGCGAACGCTCGGCCTGCTGCGAGCACTGACGACGCAGGGGCTGGCCGTGGCGATGGTCCTGCACGACCTGACCCTCGCCGCCCGGCATGCAACGCACGCCGCCCTGCTGGCGTGCGACGGGCGCCTGGCGGCCTTCGGCCCCAGCAGCGACGTCCTGGCCCCCGAGGCGCTGGCGGAAGTCTTCGGCGTGCCCTTCGCACGCCTGCACAGCGCCGGTGGCCCGGTGCTGGCTGCGGAGGGCTGAACGCTCCTCTACCATCGAACCGCATGCGCCGCACGCTTGACATGCAGACCACTTCGCCCGAGGCCACCGAGGCGATCGCCTACGTCCTAGGCCAGTGTGCCAGCGTCGGCGACATCGTCCGGCTGCATGGCGAACTCGGTGCGGGCAAAACCGCCTTCACGCGCGGCCTGGCCGCTGGCCTCGGCCACGATTCGCGCGTCGTCTCCAGCCCCACGTTCGTCGTCGTCAATCGCTATGACCCGACGCCCAGCCACCCCGGGGCGATCCCGCTGGTGCACGTCGACGCCTATCGCCTCTCGGGCGATGAGGAACTCGACACGCTGGGGTGGGATCGTGTTGTCGACGATCTGGCCGTCGTCGCGATCGAGTGGCCGCAGCGCATCGAAGGCCGCCTGGCC
>JALOQT010000226.1 GCA_025453375.1 Phycisphaerales bacterium
CGCGCCCATCGAGGACCAGCGCGGGGTGTGGATGGCGATGTTGATTCTCGCTGTGGCGGTTGCGATTGTGAACGGCAATGTATGGGACTGGTTTGCGACCACGCCGCTGAGCTCGTGGTGGCAGCGCGTGGCGCTGGGGGCGGTGGTGCTGCTGGTGTGCGGGTGGGGCGTTGGGGGGCTGGTGCGGTGGAACGCGCGATCGCGTCTGCGCCGGTCGATGGTCAGGGTGACGTGCGAACGCCGCATGGTCGTGCTGCAGATGCTCTCTGGTTCGTGGTACGTTCCGTGGTGGCAGGCGTGGCCGCGTCGAGCGTTGGATGTGGCGGTGCTGCGTCAACGCTGGCCGGTGCGGCTGCCGGTGGTGTTCTTGGGCAACATGCCCACGCTTGCCCCGGCGGCGGCGATCGGCGAGACGATGGACCTGGCGACGGGCCAATCGCCCTGGGAGTTTGGCGGCAAGTGGCGGCGACAGATACTCGTGATCATTCTTGTACTTCAGGCGGCGTTGGCGATCCGATTCGTCAGTCGGGGGGAATGGTTCGGAGCCGTGCCGGCCATCCTGCTCGTGGCGAGTTTCCTGCTGCCGATGTGGTTCAGCGCCTCGACGGCGATGCTGACGCCCGGGCGGCTGGAGGTGTTTCAGTCCTGGCGCTTCTGGGGCGCGGGCCGGACGCGCGTGTTCACGCCCAAGGACACGATGGTGCTGTGGGACACGCGGCCGAACTTTGAAGGGGCGATGGTGCGATTCGTGCGCGAGGATGGCCAGCGGGTGGCGTACTTCATCGCCGACCGGGCAGGCAAACGGGACGCGGCGGAGGTGCTGGCGCGGTGGGGGGCCAAGGGGGTGAGCGATGAGCGATGAGCGGGCCGGCCCGCCGATCGTGCAGATCAAGCGTGTGCCACGCGATAACGCGGCGATCGTGGGGATGGTCGGCGGCGTGTTGATCGGTCTGATTCTCGCGACGACGACGATCCTGGGCACGGTCTTCAGCGGGCTATGGACAGGATCAGTCGCGAGCTATGGGGTGGGGCTGACGATGGGCGTCTGCGTCGTCGCGGGACACGTTTTGGTGCGCAAATACCTTGCAACGCTCTGGGATCAGGCGTTGGCCAGCGCTGTGTCGGATGATGAACGCATCGTCATCGGCTATCTGCGGCTGAACTGGAGCGGCTTGATGACCCGGCGGGCCATGGCTGTCGCGCCGGCAGTCGGCGCGATTCGTGAGCGGTGGCCCGATCGCTTGCCGAAGGTGGTGATGGGCTCAGACTTGCCGCCGGTGGCTGCGGAGGCTGTCGGCGAAACAATCAACCTGTGGGACATGCCTCGCCAGCGAAGCGAGAAGCGTCACCCGGCGTACGGATTCGTCAGCGGCGTGCTGGACAACTTCATCTTCATTGTCGGCGTAGTGCTGCTGAGTTGGGGAACGGTGGCGGCGCTGGCGAGCAGCGGACGAGGCGCCAGTACGTACCAGTGGGTCGCGGTCCTTGGCGGGGTGATGGTGGTGCTCGGCATGTCTCGATGGTCTTGGCGAAACCTTACAGGCTCGATGATGCTGCTTGAGCCGGGCCGCTTGGAGGTGGTCGAGCCATGGCGGTTGTGGTCCTCCGCACGCTCGCGGGTGTTCCGCCCGCAGGACTCGGTGATGGTGTGCTATCGAGTCACGGGCATGAGTCAGACGGTGTTCTACTTTCATCGCGTCGACGGAGCATCGACCAGCGTCGAGATCAACGACAGCGATCAGTCCACCATTGCCGGCGAAGTGCTCGCGCGATGGCTGACGCCGCGTGGCGAGCCGCGGGGTTGAGACGCACGCACGTCGTCTATGCACGACAAAAACGCCGCACCCCCGAGCGGGTCGGGCGTGTGGGTGTTTGGATCATGACGTAGCGCAGGAGTTTCTGAGCGGCTTGGAAAGCCGCTCCACGCGAGGCACGCGGGCTGCTCAGCGGGCGCTGATCGGGGCGTACTTCACGCCGTGCGGGCCGTTGTATTGGGCGTCGGGGCGGTAGAGGCGGTTGTCGGCCAACTGCTCGATGATGTGCCCGCTCCACCCGGCGATGCGCGACAGGGCGAACATCGGCGTGAAGAGGTCCAGCTTCAGCCCGATGCTGTGATACGTCGTCGCCGAGTAGAAGTCGACGTTCGGGTAGATGCCCTTGGCGGCCTTCTCGCGGAGCATGACCTGCTCGATGGCGGTGCTCTTGGCGTAGAGGTCCTGGTTGCCGGTGTCCTCGCTGAGCTGCTTGGCCAGCGTCTTGAGGTAGCTCGCCCGCGGGTCATACGCCTTGTAGACGCGGTGGCCGAAGCCGGCGATCTTGGCCTTGGTGGCGAGTTTGTTCTGGATGAAGCCCTCGGCGGCGTCGACCGTCGGGATTTCGTTGAGCATCTTCATCACGTCCTCATTGGCGCCGCCGTGCAGCGGGCCGCGGAGTGAGCCGATCGCGCCGGTGAGGGCCGAGTAGACGTCGCTCATCGTGCTGATGATGACGCGGGCGGAGAAAGTGCTGTTGTTCAGGCCGTGGTCGGCGTGCAGGATCATGCACACGTCAAAGGCCTTGGCCATCGTCGGCGTGGGCTTGGCGCCGTTGAGCATGTAGAGGAAGTTGGTCGCAAAGTTGGCCGACTTGTCGGGCGCGACGAACGGCAGCCCGCGCCGGTGGCGATCGAAATACGCCACGATCGTCGGGGCCTGGGCCAGGACGTTCAGGGCCTTGCTGCGGGCGCTGGCGACATCGTTCTTGTTCGGGTCGGCGTCGTACATCGCAAGCTCGCTGACGAGCGTGCGCAGGGCGTGCATCGGCTGGGCCGTCTTGGGCACGCGCTTGATGCTCTCAATCAGCCCGGCGGGCAGTTCATAACGGGAGCGAAGGTCCGCACTGAACGCCTCCAGCTCGGCGGCGTTGGGCAGGCGGCCGTTCCACAGCAGGAAGGTCGTCTCCTCGAAGGTGCTGTTGCGGGCCAGGTCATCGATGGCGATGCCGACGTATTCCAGCACGCCCTTTTCGCCGTCAATGAAGGAGATTTTCGTGTCCGTCGCGATGACGTCTTCGAGGCCCTTTTTCCAGCCGGTGGGCGTGGCGGCAGGGGCGGAGGCTGGGGCAGCGGGGGCAGGCGAGGTCGACATAGTGGCTCCGAGATCAGCGCAGAGGTTGCTTGGCCGACAAGCCCGGAGGACGGCGGGCCCGACGGCGAACTCAAAGATAGGCCGGGGCCAGCGCGGTGAGGGTTGCGATCGGGAGTGGGCCGATGGTCGGTCTGGCGCGACGGCGCGCAGTTATCGGCCCGCCGAGGGAGTCTGGGCACCTCGACGCGGCGTGGGCCGCGTGTATAGTGAAGGCCCGGCTCACACCGAGGTGGGCACATTCGATAGGGCTTTGTGTGGTGTGGTCGTTTGACAACGCCGTGCCGGGCCGGGCAGACTGTGTGCATCGGTGAGCGGCTGAGATGGTGCAAGTGGGCGGGGTTGATGGTGTTGAAGGCTGCA
>JALOQT010000227.1 GCA_025453375.1 Phycisphaerales bacterium
CGACGTGCTGCCGATGCTCGACGCCGACAAGGTCGATGTGGTGGTGGTCAAGATCAACAGCGGCGGCGGGTATGGCCTGGAGACCAACCGCTTCCAGGAACTGTTTGAGAACACCTACGAGAAGAAGTATCGCACGGTGGCATGGGTGCACTCGGCGATCTCTGCCGCGGCGATGGGGCCGTGGTCGCTCGATGAGTTTTACATGGAGCCTGAGGGCAACATCGGTGCGTGCACCGGCTGGTCGGGCGCGCTGGTGGCGGTCAAGGGTGTGAATCTGCTGCAGATGCTCCAGCAGATGGAAGGCGTCAGCAAGATGGGCGGGCGCGATCCGAAGATCATGCGGGCGATGCAGATCATGGAGCCGCTGTCGTTCAACGCCGATGAGTTCGGCAACGTCGAGTTCTTCCAGGACTCGACCAGCGGCAAGATCCTGCTGAACCCCGATGGCCAGGTGTTGACGCTCAATGCCGTTGATGCGATGCGGTGCAAGTTTGCCCGGGGCATCGCGGCCAACGAAGCGGAACTGATGAAGACCATGGGCATCACGGAGTATGAAGTCGTCGGCCAGAAGGCGACGAAGTACATCCAGGACTACATGCGCAAGGCCCACAAGATCGACAAGGAGATCGGCGAGGTTGCGGTGCAGTATCGCATCAGCTTCGGCGCGGCGCTGCAGCTGCAGGGCGAAGATAACCGCGAGGCGCGGAACATCGAGATCGGCAAGTGCCGCGCGGCGCTGGCGAAGCTCAAGAAGCAGGTCGAGGTGAATCCGAACTTTGAGTTCCACCTGGCACAGGGCTTCGGCGCCGAGTTGACGAAGGAATGGTTCGACGAGAATGACCGGGTGCTGCGTCGCCTGGCGCAGGGCGAACGCCGCTGAGCACGCCGAACTGAACCATCACGATGATGAACCCCGCGGGCTGAGCGATTGCTCGGCCCGCGGTCGTTTGTGCGGACAGTGAGTGTTGGCTCGTCAATGCCGTCGGCCTCATTGCGCGGCGCGGAGGCGAACACGACCGAAGTCAGCATCCAGTGATAGAGTTGTGCAACGTGGGGCCGCGGCGTGGTGTTGTGGGAAAGGGACTGCGAAAACCTGACGTGAGGAGCTTTGCACATGTTGAAGCACCGTGATGTGATCAGCGCTTCGCGCGTCGCGATTTGCCGCGTGCTGGGCGTCTTGCTGCTGGGGTGGATCGTGCTTGGCTTCGGCAGCGTGGCCATGGCGCAGAGCGGAACGGGCACGCCGCCCGGCGCGGCTGCGGTCGGCATGGCGTCGATGGCGCAGGGCTCATCGGCGAGCGGGGGGCGGGGAGTGCGGCTGGGGTGCCCAAGCCGCCGGGCGGCATGATGCCCGGCGTGCCTGGGATGGCGGAGCCTGGTCGCGTGACGCGTGTGGCGTTTGTGGATTTGGGGATTGGCCCCGAAAGGAAGAGGCCCGCCGAGGGTGGCCTGCTTGGCGTGACAATCACTGCGGAGGACCTGTCCGAGGCTTTGCCGCTGCTGGAAGAAGCGAGGCCGGAGGTGGTCGTCGTGCGCATAGACGCCAATGGAGGCGATCCCGCCGAGGTGCTGAGGATTCGCGACGTGCTGCAGAAGCAGTACGCGCGGCAGTTTCGTGTCGTCGCGTGGGTGCGCGAAGCACTGAGTGTCGCGGCGATGTCGGCGTGGCTGTTTGACGAGATGTATATGGCGCCCGATGGCAGACTCGGCCTGATGAGCAAGACGACTCGCGCTATCGATCATGTGACGATGAACGCGTGGGAAACAGCGAGTCGCGAAGCCGGGCGAGATCCGCGGGTCTTTGATGCGATGCTTCGTGGCCAGGGTCTGTCGATGACGGTCTCTGAGTTGGGCGAGGTGCGGCTCTTTGGCGATGCCGTCAGCGGCACGCACGTGTTGAACGCCGACAACAATCTGGGATTCTCTTTCAACGCGGCTGATGCGATGCTGCTGCGTGCATCGCGCGGCACGGCCGCGACTGAGGCCGAATTGATGAAGGCGATGGGCATTGAACGCTACGAGATTGTCGGCCAGCGAGCCACGCAGTTCATTGAGCACGCCAATGAGCAGGGCGAAGCGGCGCTGCGCCAGGCCCGCGAGGCTTCTCTCAAGCTCCACGTGTCATTGAAGGCAGCCCGAGCGTTGGAGGGTGAAGCGCAGATCGATGCTCGCCTGCGCGAAGTCAGCCGCGGGATTGACGCCTACTTGACGTTGCGCCAACTCATCACCGCACGGCCCGCGCTGCTGATGTTTCTCGATAGCGCACTATTCGGCCCCGTCACTGAGGCATGGCTCGATGGAGTGTCGCGGGAGTTTTCGGTGTTGGCCTCGCCGTTGGGACGCTGATGGCGACCACTTGATGGGCGAACGTTGGCAGCGTCGGGAGTGCCTGTTGTTGGCCCTCACTCCCCCCCGCGCCCACGCTTGATTTCCGCCTTGCGATCTGCCCAGCGGGTCTTGAGGGTGTGCTGGATTTTCAGCAGGTCCAGGACTTTGCCGACGGTGAAGTCGATGATTTCGTCGACGCTTGTCGGCAGCAGATAGAAGCCGGGGTTGGCCGGGGCGATGATGCCGCCGGCGAGGGTGACGGCTTCCATGTTCTTGATGTCGATGAGGTTCAGCGGGCTTTCACGGTGCACGAGGATGAGCGTGCGTCGCTCCTTGAGCGTGACCATCGCGGCGCGACCGAGGAGGTTGCTCCCGCTGCCGGTGGCGATGTAGCCCAGGGCGGTGCTGGAGCAGGGGATGACGACCATGCCGTCATGCAGGAATGAACCGCTGGCGATGACGGCGCCGACGTCTTTGTGCGGGTGGATGTAGAGCGTGCGGTTTTCGATCTCCGCCGCGTGGCCAGCGAGCGTCGGCACGAGGCTGGCCAGATCAAGCCGCGTGATGCCCAGTTCGTCGTGCAGCAACTGGCGGCCATATTCGGTCGCGACGAGATGCACCTCGTGCCCGCCGGTGAGCAGTTCCTCGATCAGGCGCGTGGCATACTTCGCCCCGCTGGCCCCGCTGATGCCCACGACGATGCGTTTGCGATCCGGCGCCAGTGGGCGCGGCGAAGACCCCTTGGCCGAGGCGGTCGCAGGAGCGGGCGAAGATGTATCACGAGTGCGGCGTGCGGCCATGGGGGTGGATACCTGCCGGCCCGCGCATCGCCCCGATGGCTGGTGGGTGAGGCGAGCGAGGAGCGGCGGTGAAGCGTACGGCGGCGGTGCGTGGGTGCGGGCGATCAATGGACGAATTCTCGGGCCTGAGCCGGTTTTGCGTGCCGCGATGGCTCGGCACGCCGATGATTGCGGCGATGACTGCCTTCCCGCCGCTGCAACCTGTCGACCCGCACCCGCCGACCGTGCCCGGGCCACTGCCGCAGTGGGGTCGAAATCGCCCCGGCGGGAAGGACGGCGTGACGCAACCCGGCTCGCGCTCGGCGGCGAAGATCGCGTGGATCGTGGCGATTGTGTTCGGCTTGATCATCATGGTC
>JALOQT010000228.1 GCA_025453375.1 Phycisphaerales bacterium
CACGCCCTTGGCCGTGCAGACCCTCAGTTTCCGCCCCGTCGTCGTCGCCGGCACGAGCACGATCCGCCTGACGATGCTGCGCGTCAACCAAGACACGCCCGCAGCCACGACCTCCGGCGGCACGCCCATTGGCCCCCCCAGCGCCGGCACCACCCTCATGCTCGACGGCCGCCCCGCCTGCCTCCTGCTCCGCGGCGACACCCTGACCATTCGCCTCGGTGACCGCCCCGTCCAGTTCGTCGCCAACCCACGCCAAGGCTACTGGGCCACGCTGATCAGCAAACTCAACTGGGCCAAGCCGCCGCAGATGCGAGTGGGAACTGAAACACATGGCCAAGTGGTCAAATAGCCACATCGCCAAATGGCCAAATTGGCTACAGACACGACAAACTGTCGCCACGCGTGCGCAGCGACGCTCAACCACGCCGCGCCTTGACGCCGGCACTCACGTCGCGTGCATCTCTGCATCGATGTAGCGCCGTAGCGATGTAGCCCTGTAGCCATGTTCCCCTCTCGCCTTCCCCTCGGCCCTCACCCCTGCGCCCTACTTCCGATACACCTCCGGCACCAGCAGTGACCAGTCCGGGTGGTCGTGTTGGCCTAGTTCGCGAGTGATCTGTCCGCCGTTGGGGTCGATCGACAGGTCGCGCCCGTTGTGCCAGCGGCAGTCTGGCGAGCCAGTCGCCAGGAACTTCAGTTGCTCGGCGTGCCCATCGAGGAACGCGTACGAACCTTGGCCAAAGTGCCAATAGCCGTAGAACCCTGTGCCGTTGTTGTCTGTCGCCACCAGCGCGTCAATCACACGCATGTCCGGCCACCACGCGGTGCTCTCGACGACCAGGGCCGTGTGGCTCGGGCGCGCGATCGCTACATCAGCCCGATCCGCCACCACGCTGATCGTGCTCTCGCGCCACAGGATGTGCCCGTTGAGCGCGTAGGACGAGGGCGTATCACCCACGCACGTCGTCGTGCGATCTACGCGGCCCAGTTCGCTCAGCGGCCCAGGCTCCGATGACACCTGCGGATGCGCCGGGCAGCACCACGCCTTGGCGTTGTTGAGATAGCCCTCCGTCATGAACCGATGCCGCCACGTCACGTGCTCCGTCGCGCTGGTCAGCGTGCGATTGACCGGCAGTTTGCCCTTGTTGTCGGTCGTGAAGGTCGCCACGGCGGTGATCACCTGGCGAGTCTGGCTCAGGCACGCACTGGCGCGGCTCGCCTGCCGCGCCCTCCCCAGCACCGGCAGCAGAATCCCAATCAGCAGCCCGATGATCCCGACGGTGACGAGCAGCTCAACGAGCGTGAACCCGTGCGCAACACGAACCGGCACACACTGGAAGTCACCCTGTCGCATAGTTCGTTCTCACAGGCTCCGCGAGACAAATCGCGTTGCACTTCCTCGTCACTCGTCACTCATCACTCGCCACTGACACTCACTTCGGCAAAGCCGTGCTGAACCGCTGCACGCGATACGGCAGCACCTTGACGCCCACCTCCGCCTCCAGTGCCTCGCGCGGCGGGAACGTGTTGAGCTTCGCAATATCCGCATCACTCACCGTCCCCCCACCTGCCCCCGCCGCCGGCCGCGGCAGCGTGTGATACGCCAGCGTGTAGCCGTTGGCATCTTTCCGCAGCAAGGCCTTGACTCGCTTGCCGATCATCCCCTGATAGAACGCATGCCCTGTGCACAGCGTCTCGATCAGATGTTGTCGTTGTCGATGACGATCGCCAGCTCATTGGCCAGCTGCCACAGCCCGGCGAGCTCTGGATGATTGCCCTCAGCACTCGGCTCGGGCAGTTTCATCGCGTTGAGCAGCGTCTTGGGCGCACGCGAGGCCAGCGCCATGCCCAGTTCCTTGTCTGGCTCTTTCGGATCGACAAAGAACACCGCCATGATCTGCCCATCAGCCGAGATCGACCAGCGCCCCTGCTGCTCCGAGCCGACGGTCATGTTTGTCTGCGTGTCCTTGTCCATCGTCACCGCGCGGACTTTCAGCTTCATCGTCCCGCCCGCCTTGGCGTTGTTGGCCACGTCGGTCGATGGCTCGCACTGCACGATGTCCATCGTCACCGTGTTGACGTTCGGCCCACCCGCGACCCGCGGCAGATGCAGCATCTGTGCACTGTCGCGGTTGAAGAACATGTAGGGCAACGTGTCATCCCCCGCGATGGACACACTCCGCGCCGGTGCCGTCGCCTTGCTCGGCCGCGCCATCGCGCCAGTCACCGCCGCGGTGCTACCCACCGCCGCCACGCCCGCCGCGCCGCTCGCCCCGACATACCTCGACACACCCACCACGCCCACCGTGCCCACGCACAGCACCCCGATCGCCGCGGCGATCCATCCCGCGCCCACCTTCGCCAGCACGCCGCCTGACCCCGTCGCCAGCGCCGCGCCGCTGCCAGCGCTCGTCGCCCCCGCCGTGCTCGCGCCCAACTGCCCGATCTCGCTCAGCCCGATCTTCCCCAGCGTCGCGCACAGCGCCGGTGACGCCTGTGCCGCCTGCGCCCCGACACCAAGCGCCCCAGCCAGCCCCACCGCCGCAACCCCCACGACCCCCGTGCCCGCACCGCCAGCCCCGACGCCTGCCTCCCGAAGGTGCGTCCGCAGGTGCTCCAGCGCCGCATCAATCCGCCGCGAAATCGTCCCCGCGTTCACCCCCGCCTCGCGGGCCAAATCCGCCTGGCTCCGCCCAGCCAGGAACCGCTCGATGATCAGCGACCGCTCGGCATCGCTCAGCTTCCCCAGCGCTGCATCCACCATCGGCTCGATATCCGCCCACGTCCGCTCATCCTCACTCGCCCCCTCGCTCGTCGCCATCGTCCGCGCCGTGTCCACCACCCGCTGCCGCGCCGCTCGCTTGCGAAGCAAATCCAGCGTCGTGCGAATCGCCGTCGCATGGAGCCACGCCGCGGCGTTGCTCTGCACGCTGGCCGCATGACGCGCCAGTTTCAAAAACGTCTCCTGCGTCGCATCCTCCGCATCGGCCATGTTCCGCGCCGCCCGCAGACACGTGCCCAGCACCATATCGCGATACCGATGCGCCAGCACCTCAAAACCGCGCGGGTCACCCTTCTGCGCGTACAGCGCCAGGGCCTCCAGGTCCGACATTTCCGCGATGCCGCCAGTCGTGCCCGCCAGGGCGTTGATGGTCTCAGTCGTGCTCGGGCGATTGCTTAGGCTCATAGTCATGGGTGACTCCTCAGCACATAGACGCACCACCGCCGCACGTCATGCGCACAAAACCGGTCACCTCGCACAATCATTGCCCGCGCGTAAACTCCCCAGTTCATGACCTCTCTGCCCGCCACCAACGCCGCCAGCCCCTCCGCCTCATCGCACCTGCCCCTCGTCGGCATCACGTGCGACCTTGAGGACATCCCCCAGCCCGCCGTCATCCGAACCCGCGCCCGCATCGGCACCACCTACGCCGAAGCCGTCATCCGCGCCGGCGGCATACCCGTCCTGCTCATGCCCGACCCAAGCCTCGTCGAGCACTACATCGCCCGCCTCGACGCCATCGTCTTCACCGGCGGCATGGATATCGACACCCGCGCTATGGGCGTGCCCCTGCACCCGCTCTCCGAAGTCATGCACCCGCAGCGCCAGGCTTTCGAACTGGCCCTGCTCCGCGCCGCCGACCGCCGCGCCTCGCTGCCCGTCCTGGGCGTCTGCCTCGGCATGCAACTCATGGGCCTGCACCGCGCCGGCGCCCCCGCCCTCATCCAGCACTTGGGCGACGCTCTGCCCACCAGTGAGCAGCACCGCCACGATCTGCACCACCCCCTCACCCCGACCGATGCGTGGCACGCCGCCAACTCACCCCTGGCCGCGCTCGACCCCGCCGCCCACGTCGCCAGCAATCACCACCAGGCCCTCCGCGCCGAGGCCACCACGCCCATGGGCCTCCGCCCGCTGGCCTTCAGCCGCGACGGCGTGCTCGAAGCTTTCGACGACCCGCAACGCCGCTTCTACCTCGGCGTGCAATGGCACCCCGAACGCACCCGCGACCCCGCCCTCGGCCAGCGCATCTTCGATCAACTCATCGCCGCCGCCCGCACGAAGTGAAGGTGAGCGGCGAGAAGGCATCAGGCATCAGGCATTAGGCATCAGAAGTTGCTGAAGCGCACATCGCTCGTGTGCGTTCACGTTCACGTTCGCTCACCCCTGCCGCACGCCTTCACATTCAACCTTCACCCTTCAACCTTCCCCTCACTCCCCAACCAGCGTCCCAATCTTCTCCCCGCCCACCGCCCGCTTGATGTTCCCCGACACGCGATAGTCAAACACCACAATCGGGATCCGCTGCTGGCGGCACAGGTCAAACGCCGCCATGTCCATCACCTTCAGGTTCTTCATCATCGCCTCGGTATACGTCACAAACTCATACCGAGTCGCGGTCTTATCCCCTTACGTAATTATCTAGCCTGTACTACTGGAAGGCCACAGTGAACATGTTATAGCAGGTCTGGATATAAATTTGACGATAAACTGACAATATCGAGAGCATTTAGCACAGTCCCTTATTTTCTTTATTTTTCATTGTTGTGAAGTCTATTCTTTAGAGTCTAATCCAGCCATCTTCGTCAGTTTCACCGAATTGGCATAATACGCTTGTGGATCTGTTTTTATGACTTTCTGTGGTGCAAATGGAGCACTCATCCCTGTCGATGATTCATATCGTAGATCAGTTACTGCAGTCACTACCAGATGCAGAGGGAGATTCAGCATAAACAACCCTAAAGTTTGAGCTTCCGTGCGTCAGTTTTCTTAGAACAAGCCAAATAAGTAGAACATATTACTCGTGTTATGTCCAGATTTCCCAGTCTCATCGATTTTATTCAATTTTCTCAGGTTGGGCGATGCGAAACAATCAACGAATCTGCAGAGTAAATGTGTACGGTTGAAGGCAAAGCCGCTTTGTGTCGTTGAAACCGCAGTGTAATCAGCTAAGCGCTTGCCGCGTTGCTCAGTTAGTCTAGTTTGGAGTTAATCTAGCTTAGACCATCTTAGTAACAGTTGGACATACGGCAAAGCCAGTCCAAAACACAGTCTTACGAACAGCGCGGATTGGAAAAGGATACTGCTGGCAACGTA
>JALOQT010000229.1 GCA_025453375.1 Phycisphaerales bacterium
GGCTTGTTTGAGCTGGAGTCTGACCGTGTGCTGGAGGTCAACCTTGGCACGCCGGGCAGCAATGGTGCGCCGGCGGGCATGATCTGGATGAAGCATGGGGCGATGGTGGCGTATCAGGGGCAGATCAAGTTCAGCCGCGAGGGGCTGATGGAACAGGGCCTGGGCAACCTGCTCAAGAAGGCCGTCAGCGGCGAGGGTGCGAGCCTCAGCAAGGCGGAGGGCGCCGGCAAGCTGTACGTCGCCGACGGCGGCAAGCGGCTGACGGTGCTCAAACTCAACAACGAAGCGATCTTCATCAACGGCAATGACCTCGTGGCGCTGGAGCCGACGCTCAGCAAGGACATCACGATGATGCGCAAGATGTCCGCCATCGCCAGCGGCGGCCTCTTCAACGTCCGCGTCGCCGGCTCGGGCCTGGTCGCCTTCGGCACGCACGGTGCGCCGCTGGTCCTCCGCGTCCGCCCCGGCAGCCCGGTCTATACCGACCCGCAGGCGACGGTCGTGTGGTCCGGCAACCTGCAGCCGGAGATGAAGACCGACATCAGCTTCCGCACCTTGCTTGGCCGCGGCAGTGGCGAGAGCTTCCAGATGATGTTCACCGCCAACAACGGCGAGGGCTTCGTCGTCGTACAGCCGTATGAAGAGTCGGCGATGCAGGGTGAGGTTGGGTGAGTTAGGGGCACGTCAGCACTTTGTAACGATGTAGCCGTGTAGCGCTGTAGCCATGTTGCCGAAACGCCAACTCGCCCGGCTCACCGCAGGAAGTTGTGCGTTACGGACCATTCCTCGAAAATCTCGCCGGCCGGGCCGGGGACGACGCGATAGGTGTGCACCCACGCGGTGTCGCCAAAGGCACTGAGGCTAAAGCCGCCCGGGCCTGTGATACTAAATGGCCGTCGGAAGTTGCTGGTGCCGATGCTGCCGAGCCATGCCCCCAGCACGGGCGTCGAGCCGAAGGCTGTTCGGAAGACGTAGTTCGGGACCAGCACGCGCCCTTGGATGAAGGTCGTCGGGTTGCCTGGTGATGTGACCGGCGTGGCTTCCACGCTTCGTTCGATCGCCCGCACATCAGCGCCCAGGATGGGCGACCCACTGACGACGACGCCCAGCGGCGGAGCGCCGTCAAACTTGCCGCCATTGCCCGTTGCGCCGCTCGGCCAAGCGGGCACGGGCGCCGTCAGCGTGGTCTGGTTGAGGCGCAGTTCTTCAAACAGCGTCGTGCCGATTGAAAAGACGCGATGGCCCACGACCATCATGTTGCTCAGTGTGAACGAGCAGTCATTTGCACCACCCCCACCTCCACCTCCGCCCCGCCCGGGCGACAGTGACAGCACACGCACCGAGCGCAGGTTTGCAGGCACCGGCGTCGGTGGGCCGTCGAGTGTGGCCTGATACAGGTTGCTCCATGTCGCCGAACCCGTAAATGGTCGCCGGACGACGACCGGGCTGACTGTCAGTTGCCCGGGGACTGTCGCGATGATCGCTGGCGGCCCAAGGAGCAGTGTCTCGACGATGGCGTAGGAGACGCGAATCGGCTCGACGAGGGTGACCGGCTCGCCGCTGAGGTCGACCGTCGGCGCACTGCCTGGGAGGTAGAGCAGTTGCGGGACGGGCGGCGGCGTGACTGCGGCGGTGGTCTGCACGGTGCCATCGGCAAAGTGGATGCCCGCGCCAGCACCGTTGAGCTTCAGCATGCCGTGGATGGTGAAGGTCTCAGCCCCGGCGGGGCCGCCGACGCCGACTTTCCCGCCGCCATCGATCGCCAGCCCGCGGACCGACTCGGCCCGAGGCGTAGCGCCCAGCGCCTGGCGCGGCAGCACCACGGCTCGCTCACCGGCGATTCGAGGCAGCAAGGTGATCTGCACAAACCGCGCCGGCCCTTCAAACGACCCAGCCGGGAAGGGGACCGAGGCGGTGAAGAGCCCGCCGACAATTGCCACGCCGGTGACATCGACACTCGTCAGTGCCGCACCGCCCTGCTGATTCGCAAACAACTCAAATCGCAAATCGCGGACCTGCGACACCGGCGAGCCACCCTGCTCCAGCCGCCCTTGATACGTAATCGGCTCAGTCACCACCTGTGCGCCGGCCAGGCCAGCTCCGACGCTTCCGAACCAGATCGCGGTCGCCACGCAAGCGGCGAGGGACGCGATGAGACGAGTGCGAGGCCGGGCGAGGGATTGACGATCGGGGAGGATGGTCATGAAAAGAGTGTACCACAAGTTCGGAGGTGTGCAGGGGCAAAGCCTTTCAAGAGCTTTGAGGGAGTCCACCAGCGTTGTGCGTGTGCAGTGGCAACTGATCAGAGTGAGGTGGCTTCTCAGCACGAGTGCTTTGGGTGCAGTGACTCACTGATGCGGAGAAACGCCAAGGCCATCGCAAGGCTGAATGTGCATCGCTTGATCTGCCCCGCGCAGCCCACAACGAAAACGCCCGTCGCACAGCGACGGGCGGAAGAGGTGAGGTTGAGCGAGTTGATTCCTGCGATCAGGCCTTCTTGGCCGGGGCCTTGACGCCGCTGCCGGGCTTGCCGGCGGCTTTGGCGGGGGCTTCGGCCTTGGCCGGGGCGGCCGCGGGGGCGGAGGCGTCGGCGGGCTTGTCCTTCGTGAAGGTTGCGCCCTTGTCCTTGGCCTGCTTCTCGATCGTCGCCGTCTCGGCGGCGGCGGCGTCGGCCTTGCCCTTTTCGATGTCCAGCTCGCGGTCGGGCTTGACATGGATCTTGACTTCAGCTTCCAGCGAGACTTCATCGCGCTTGGCGGCGCGGGTCGTCGGCTTGGCCTGGCCGGCGCTGTCATCGGGGACCTGGATTTCCGAGAACTTGACCGTCACGCCGTAGTCGCCGATGCGCTTGATCGGCAGGGCAATGCGGACTTCGCGGTCGATGATGCCCTTGAAGCCGGCCTTGGCCAGCTCGACGGCGATTTCGTGCTGCGTGACAGCGCCGTAGAGGATGCCCAGGTCGTTGCAGGACCGGATCATCGTCAGCTCGTGGCCCTTGAGCTTCTCGATCAGCGCGGTGCGGGCCTTCTTCAGCTCGCCGAGCTGCTTGATGGCGTCCTTGCGCTTGACCTGGAGGTCCTTGATTTTGTTTTCGTCGGGGGTGGTGGCGATGCCGCGCGGCAGGAGGAAGTTGCGGGCGAAGCCCTTGCGAACCTGGACGACGTCGCCGACGATGCCCGTGCCATCGACATTTTCAACCAGCAGAACCTGAACATTGCGAGCCATGATGCTGTCCTTTCAACCGCGGAACACCGGGTGCAGGGCTGTCAAGCCATGCGGGTGCCCGAGGCAAAGTGAGGAGCCGGTGCCGCCGCGGACAGTCCGCAGCCCCCGCCGGCTTCAACGTGGGGGGAAGAGGATAGGCAGGGAGGGGGGCAGAGGCATCTGCGGGGGGAGGGCTCAGGGCCGAGGGCCGAGTGAGAGGAGGAAGCACGACGCGGACGGTTCGGCCGGGCAGGATGTAGT
>JALOQT010000230.1 GCA_025453375.1 Phycisphaerales bacterium
TTCGGCTTTGCGTGCAAGGACACGCCGGAACTGATGCCGCTGGCGATCCAGCTCAGCCACCGCCTCGTCGAGCAGCAGGCGCACGTGCGTCGTGAGAACATCATCCCGGGCCTGCGTCCGGACGCCAAGAGCCAGGTGACGGTCGAATATCAGAACGACAAGCCCGTCCGCGTCGACACCGTCGTGCTCAGCACGCAGCACGACCCGCAGTGGAACGAGCGCCAGGCGGACCTGAAGAAGGCCGTCATCGAGCACATCATCAAGCCCGTGCTCGGCCAGTGGTTCAACCCGGCGATCACGATTCACGTCAACCCGACGGGCCGCTTTGAAATCGGCGGGCCGCACGGCGACACCGGCCTGACGGGCCGCAAGATCATCGTCGACTCCTACGGCGGCATGGGCCGCCACGGCGGTGGTGCCTTCTCGGGCAAGGACCCGACGAAGGTCGACCGCTCGGCCGCCTACATGGCCCGGTACATCGCCAAAAACGTCGTCGCCGCCGGCCTGGCCGACCGCTGCGAGATTCAGCTCTCCTACGCCATCGGCGTCGCCGAGCCGACGAGCGTGTATGTGGACACCTTCGGCACGGGCAAGGCCAGCGACGAGAAGATCTCCGCCGCGATCCGCGCGTGCTTCAAGCTGACCCCGCGCGGGATCATCGAGAGCCTCAACCTCCGCACGCCGATCTACAGCCCGACGGCCCGCCACGGGCACTTCGGCCGCGCTCCGGGCACGGTGACCGTCGGCGGCAAGAAGTACGACACCTTCACGTGGGAGAAGGTCGACAAGGTCGACGCCCTCCGCGCCGCCGCGAAGTAATCGCCTGAGGATTGATTGAGTTGACGTCCGCCAAGGCCCCCTGCACTGCAGGGGGCTTTTTCGTGGCGTCAGGGCGTGCCGCTCGGCGTGCCACGCGGCGTGACGGGCGACACCTAAAATACGGGCATGAAACTCAACGCAGCCGTCATCCTGTGTGGCAGTGGTCGCGCCGATGGCTCGGAGATCCACGAGAGCGTCAGCATGCTGATGCACCTGGCACGGCTGGGCGTGGCGTATCACTGCTTCGCGCCCGATCAGTCTCAGCATCACGTCATCAACCATCTGACCGGCTCGGTCATGAAGCACCGCACGCGCAACTGCCTGGTCGAATCCGCCCGAATCGCGCGGGGAGATGTCCGGCCACTGGCGTAGGCCCAGGTCGGCGACTTTGACATGCTCATGCTTCCCGGCGGGTTCGGCGCGGCCAAGAACCTCTGCACCTTCGCCCTTGATGGTGCCAAGATGCGCGTGCAGGCGGATGTCCAGCGCCTGGTGACGGGTTTCCACGCGGCGGGCAAGCCGATCGGCCTGTGCTGCATCGCCCCGGTGATCGCAGCGAAACTCATCGCCGGCGTCCGCGTGACCCTCGGCCCCGAGGGGCCTGGCCACGATGCACCCAAGGCCATCGCGACCTGGGGCGCGGTGCATCAGGCCGCGGCGGTTGACCAGTGCGTCATCGATCGCGACAAGAAGGTCATCACCGCGCCGGCGTACATGTATGGCGATGCCAACCCGTGGCAGATCAGTGTCGGCATCGGCAAGATGGTCGAAGCCACGACGCGACTGGCCGCCAAGCAGCGTGGCATCACCATCGCCGATGATGAAGCGGCGTTGATCTCCAGCGCGTTCATGTACAGCACATCGTTCGTCGGCTAAGCGCCGGCCGCACGCAGGTCAGCACCCGGCGAAGTAGCGGCTCAGGAAGACGATGATGTCGTCAGCCGTGAACTGCAAGTCGGGAATCGTGCTCTGGTTGGGCCCGGCAACGTCCGCACGGACATCGCTGGCGAAATACCACCCCAGGAACACGATGATGTCATCGGCCGTGAGTTGCCCATCAGCACCGACGGACTGATTCGCCCCCGCCACGTCCGACGGGCCGCAGGCCAGCGTCGCGCCGACGAACTGACCGGCATTGGTCAGCGAGAGGTTGATCCAGCCGACGTTCTCGCCCCAGGCATAGCCCGTGAAGCGACCGGCGGTGAAGCGTGCTGGCTGTGCAGGCGTGGCCAGCGCGCCGCCGCCGAAGTTGATCCAGCCGATGTTCTCGCCCCAGGCGAAGCCTGAGAGGTCGCCGGTGGTGGGGTTGCGGTTGACGCCGAAGTCCGTGCCGTTGGCGTTGGCGTATTGATTGCCCGGGCCGGCGGGCGTGCCGTCGCCGGCGTTGATCCAGCCGACATTCTCCGCCCAGATGAACCCGGACAGGAAGCCCGGTCGCACCACGACGCCCTGGCTGGCGACGGGGCTGCCAGCGTCGCGCCAGTTCAGCCAGCCGATGTTCTCGCCCCAGGCAAACTTGTTGGTCGCGTCAACATTGCTGACCTGTGCCCCAGCCGCGGCGGCAAAGGCCAGCACAGCGCTGGCGGCCAGCGTGACTCGATGGACTGACAGGCTCGATGCGTGGTGAGAGTGCATGGGGGGACCTTTTCCAATTCGTTCCGCACGCCGGCTCTGCCCCTGGCTCACGCGCTCGCTCGAGCACGTGGGTGCAGATCGCTGCTGTAATCTATCACGGACAACGGCGGACACAACCTCAGACTTTTCCATTCACGTTCACTTGGCTGGCGCAGAGCCACGAATCACCGAACTGAACCCGTCCAGACTTGCCACCTCACGGCACGACATTCGCACACGGGCTGGCGCCGATCAGTCCGGCGCTCTCGGGCATGAGGGGGCCGACGATGTCCGACACGGCACTGACGATGGTCATCGCCCCGCTGGCCCGCGCAATGTGTGCTCTCACCCCTGCGCAATACGCGAAGTGGATGCCCGCATCAGCCACCATCTTGCCGTCTGCCTCATCGCGCTGGTGGCCGTCGGGTATCCATCGCCCGAGGCTGGTACACTGCCGGTCTATGGCCAGCGTGGTCTTTTACTTTCAGGTCCATCAGCCCTTTCGCCTCCGCCGCTATTCGGTGTTCGATTCCGACCCGTTTTACTTCGACACCCAGAAGAACGGCGACATCTGCCGCAAGGTGGCCGACAAGTGCTACCGCCCGATGACCAAACTGGTCCTGGACCTGGTCAAGCGGCATCAGGGCCGCTTCCGCGTCTCCTACGCCATCACGGGCGTGGCGCTGGATCAGTTTGCCGAGTTCGCGCCGGACATCATCGACCTCTTCAAGCAACTGGCCGACACCGGCGCGTGCGAGTTTGTCGGCGAGACGTATTACCACTCGCTGAGCTTCCTCTACTCGCGCGATGAGTTCACCCGTCAGGTCGATGCGCACACGAAGAAGATTCAGGACCTCTTCGGCCAGACGCCGCGCGTCTTCCGCAACACCGAACTGATCTTCAGCAACGATGTCGCCCGCTTCGTCGCCGGCATGAAGGACACCAGCGGGCCGACCAAGGGGCAGAACCGTTTCCACGGCATGCTCTGCGAAGGCGCCGACCATCTGCTGGGCTATCGCTCGCCGAA
>JALOQT010000231.1 GCA_025453375.1 Phycisphaerales bacterium
CTATGCTCTCACCTTCTAAACGCCACTCGGGGTTGCTTTGTGAGCCAGTTGTCAGAAAATTTTTCGGATTCTTCGTCGCCCGATTCCGGGGCGTCGGTGCCATCCGCTTCGTCATCGCACGAGGCCGCGGCGCGTGGGCTTCGGCGTGAGCATCTGGCCAAGGTGATGCTGGCGAATCTGCCGCTGTTGCAGGCGGCGGCGCGGCGGAAGCTCACGCAGCGGACGCAGTCGGTCCATGACAGCCATGATGTCGCTTCGTCGGTGCTTCGGCGGATCGATCAACTGGCCAGCGAGGGGCGGCTTGATGCCTTCAGCGATGAGGATGTGCTGCACTTTGCCCTGACGATCGCGGCGAACCAGGCGGTGAGCCGCACGCGGGCGATGGAGCGGCTGGCGACGCAGACCGGCGAGGACAGTACCTACGCGGCGTTGCTGCGGCAGCGGCTTGATGCGTGCGTCGACGATGAACGGGCGACGATGCTGCTGTATCGCATCGCGCTGTCGATCGCCGATGCCGAGTCGCGCGAACTTTTCCTGCTTCGCTTCAAGGGCCTGACGTTTCAGATTATCGCGCAGTTGATGGACATTAAGCCCGATGCGGCGCGCCAGCGGTGGACGGCCCTGCGCCGCGCGCTGGAGCCGCAACTGGCCCAGGGGGTCTTTGATGAGAAGATTTGAGTCCTTGCTGGCGAGCGTGGCGACGGATGTGGCGATGGTCGATGTCGCGGTGCCATATGACACGCCCTTTACGCTGGACCCTGAGCGTGGCGGGCGATATGTGCTGCAGGAACTCATCGCGCTTGGCCCGCGGAGCTGGGTGTATCTGGCGGACGATCGGCGGCTGTCGACCGACAAGTTTGCGGCGCGAGTCGTCGTCAAGATCGCGCGCGATGCGGCGGCCAGTGGCTCGCCCGAGGCCGAACTGGCCAGGCAGATTGAGCACCCGGATGTGCCGGCGGTGCTGGATCGCGGCGTGACGGCCCTTGGGCATCACTATGTCGTGCTGGAGTGGGTCGATGGCACGAGCCTCAGCGAGGTGACGGTGCCTTGGCGCGGGGCGGGCGTGCGCCGGGCGGTGACGTTCATCGCGCGGCTGGGGCGGATTCTTGAAAGTGCACACGCCAAGGGCATCGTGCACTGCGACCTCAAGCCGGACAATGTGCACATCGGGCTTGATGCGCACGAGGGCCGCCCGCTGCTGCTGGATTTTGATCTGGCCATCACGCAGGGCGACACGCCGGACGGGCGGACGCGCGGCAACCTGGGTTTCATGGCGCCGGAGCAACTGACCGCGGGATCGGCGGGCGACGCGACGATCGTGAGCGAGGCGTTGACGCCGCAGGCGGATGTGTATGCGCTCGGTGGGCTCCTGGTGTATCTGCTCACGGGGCGGCCGGTGAACGGCGTGGATGTCGCCGAGGCACGGGCGAGCCTGCTGGCCAAGCGACACTGGCCCGAGGGTGGATCACCGGGCGGAGCGAGCGGCGGAACGGGCACGGAGATCGATGTCGCGGACTCGACCTTGCTGGCGATCATCCGGCGGGCGGTTGAGCCGGAGACCACACGTCGATATCGATCCATGTCGCAGTTCGTCACCGATCTGGATCGATGGCTGGCCAGCGAACCGATCGAGTGGCAGCGACCGAGCCTCGCGCGGCGGGCGCGGCTGTGGTCACGGCGTCGCCCGTTGCTCGCGGCGGCAACGCTGACGGGCGTGCTGCTGAGCGCTGGTGCGATCGCCGGGGGGTTTGCGTGGCAGAATGCCCGCGCGCGGGCGGAGGCTGATCGCATCACCGCCGAGGCGCAGCGTCAGCAGGAGATTCTGCGTCAGGTCAATGAGCGGACGACGGCTGAACTGGAGCGGCTGCGTGCGGCCGGACGAGCGCAGATTCGGCAGACGCTCTTTCCGCTGCTGACGCGAGCGCCAGGCGGCCAGGGTGAGCAACTGGTGCCGGCGGTGTACTGGATTTCGCAGTTGATCGAGGCGGGCGGCGATCTGTATGGCGACCAGCGGCTCGGCCAGCCGGAGCGGCTTGACGCGCTGCGCGCAATCGAGGCGAACAACCGGCAGGCTGGGCAGGATGATTCGGTCCCGCAATTGCTGACGCGCCTGGCGATTGCCGAATTGCTCGTTCACTCCGGCCGCGCGGGCGAGGCGGTCGAGACGACGGGGCAGATCCGAGGGCAGTGGCAGGGTCGGCTGAATGCGAGTGACCCGCTGCTGCCGATGCTGGATGCAATTGATCTGGCCGCGAAGGTCGCCCTCGCGCCGCCCGACAAGCCGGTCGATCCGGCGGAGATTGCGGCCGTGCGCGAGCGACTACAGGCGGCGGATGTGCCCAGTTCGTATCTTCGAATACTCGACCGATTGGAAAAGCCTCCGGCGGGCGGGCGATAGGCGACTGGGCGACGCGCACTACGCTGGGCATATGGCCTCGCGCCCTTTCGGATCATCTCGACCGCCCCGGCCCACTGGCTCGGCTGGCTCGTCGGCCTCGCGGCGTCCAGCAGCACGCTTTGACAAGCCGCCGCTGTCGGTCTTCACGACCACGCTGTGGGACTACCCCAGCCAGCACTACAACTCGACGACAAGCGGGCGTGAGATCGGGCGCGATGCACTCAGCGATGAGGCTCACGAAGGCTCCGGCCCGCGCGATGTTCGCACGATGCAGGGGGATTCGCGGTACGTCGGCGCCACGCCCTCGTGGGTCATCTGGCAGTGCCTGCAACGCTACACGCGCAAGGGCGAGACCGTGATCGACCCGATGTGCGGCAGCGGCACGACCCTGGATGTCTGCACTGATCTCGGCCGCGTCGGCCTCGGGTTTGATCTGGCCTCGCACAGCCGCCGCAGTGACATTCGCCAGGCCGACGCGCGCAAACTGCCCGTCAAGGCCGAGACGTGCGACTTTGCATTCATCGATCCGCCGTACAGCACGCATGTGGATTACAGCGATGACCCGCGCTGCATCGGCAAGCTTGACGCAGGGGGCGAGGACCGGGGCGAGGCGTACTACTCAGCCATGGACCGCGTGCTGAGCGAGCTGCACCGCGTGCTGAAGCGAGATCGCTACATGGCGATCTACGTCAGCGACTCATTTCGCAAGACGCGCAGCGGCAAGCCGCTGTTCATGCCCATCGGCTTCTCGCTGTGGCACCTGATGATGGAGCGGTTTGAGCCGGTGGACATCATCGCGGTGGTGCGGTACAACCACAAGCTCGATAAGCCCAACTGGCACAAAGCCGCGATCGCGGAGAACTTTTATCTGCGCGGGTTCAACTATCTGCTGCTGGGGCGGAAGGCGTGAAGGGGGGAGGCATCGAGGCCTCAGTCCCTCGCTGCCTCTGGCCTCAATAGTTCGGCGTCGGCGGGCGGAAGCGGGACAGGTCCAGTGATCGAAAGTACGCGATCGTGCGGCTCAGGCCCTCTTCCAGCGGCACCGTGGGTGACCAA
>JALOQT010000232.1 GCA_025453375.1 Phycisphaerales bacterium
CGTCGCGAGTCTGACACACAATCTTCCGGCCCCACGTCCGACAACGCGCTGCCTTCCTCCACCCGCCACCTCCCTCCCTACCATCCATCATCGCCGGCGTAGCTCAGTTTGGTAGAGCATCGCTTTTGTAAAGCGATGGTCGCAGGTTCGACTCCTGTCGCCGGCTTTTCCAGTCGCCCCCCCCCCTCTTCCGCGGCCCCCGCCGCCCGAAGCCCGCGGCTGGCCACCACCATCTTTCTGCCGACCACCGCACGATTCCCGTGCAACCTTCGGCCACATCGCGCATCTAAACCGCGTCGATGTCCTCCTGGGCTTCCACCTCGTCTACCCCGTTTCAAGCCGCGAGCGCCTCCGGCCCGAGCGATGCACTCGCCGCAGCCTCGCGAGCGCCAGCAGTGGGGGGCGCGGACGCGGGGCAAGGCGTGGGGCAAAGCGTCGGCGCGGGGCAAGGCGAGGGCTCGTCACTCTGGTCGTCCATCGCCGGCTACGTCCTGCTGATGCTGATCTCCGCCGCCCTCACCGCGGCGTTCGTCTCCTGGCGCATGGAACTGAAACCCACCCCGCTCGCCCAAGTTTCTCCATTGGCCCCCGCCTCGGCACACGCAACGCAACCCGCTCCATCGCCAGCGACCACGCCACCGGCGCGATAGCCCCGCGACCCCTTCGTCGCTTCGTCGCTTTCCCTTCACCGCACCTTCAACACCACCACCGTCACATCATCCGTGCTGAGGCGCACGCCGGCAAACTGCCGCACCGTCCACATCAGGTGATCGACGATCTCCTGCGCCGTCGCATCCGGCCGCGCTTGCAGGAATCGCGCTGCAGTGTCCATCACGCGTGCCCGCGTGAAGCGGTGCCCGCCGAAGTCCGTCGCGTCAGTCAGGCCATCGGTGTAGACCACCAGCACATCGCCCGGGGCCAACTTCTCCCGCCCAACGTGATACTGCTGGGCCGGGTCGATCCCCAGGGCCATGTCATACGTCGTCAGTTCCCGAATCTCCGCCCGGCGCGTCGGCGGCGTGGCGATACCCGAGCTGTGCGGATGGCTCGGGTCTGCCGGCTCCTCACGCACCGAGATCAGCAGCGCCGGATCATGCCCCGCCGCGGTGTAGGTCACCGTCAGCGTCTCGGGGCAGACCACGCCCGACCACATCGTGATGAACTCACTCTCCAGCGTGTCACGAGCCGCGGCGATATTCACCTGCGTGATCACTTCATTCAGCGACGCGCCGGAGTTGAAAAACGCCCGCACGCTCGCCCGCACCGCCGACATGATCAGTGCCGCCGGCACACCTTTGCCCACGACATCGCCCGTCACCAGCGCCAGTTTGCCCGTCGTGTCAAATAGATCGTAAAAGTCCCCGCCCAGATCAAAGCTCGGCACGTATCGCGCCGCGACATCAAACCGTGAAAACGCCGGCAACTTGCGCGGCAGCATCCGCTGCTGCACATCCGCTGCGAGCTTGAGCTGGCGACGCAGACGTTCATCCTGCTGGCGCAGTTGACGCAGCCGCGCGTGGGCCAGCGCCATGGCCGCATGGTCGGCAATCGCGCGAAGCAGGTTCCTCTCGTTGGCCGTCAGTTCGCGCACCTCGCGTGAATACAGCCGAATCAGGCCAGACGCGCGGCCGGCAAAGATCAGCCCCGTGCTGATCAGGCTGACGATCCCCTCGGCCTTCGCCCGGCTCGGGTCGGCAATCCGCGGGTCATGCGGAATGTCACCAACCGTCACCACCTCACCCCGCAGCGCGGCTTGACGCAGCTGCCCATCGATCGACAGCGGCGAAGACTCGCTCAGCCACGCCTGGCTCAGCCCGCGCGTCGCCTTGTGCTTCAGTTGCACGCCCGACGCCGCCGAACCAGCGACCGATGTCACGCTCGCGCCAGTCGTCGGCGCATCATCCAGCACGCTGATCGTCCCCGCGTCCATCCGCAGGACGTCCAGCGCCAAATCCAGCGCGGCTTGCAGCAGTTTGTCCGGCTCGTCAACCTTGACCAAGAGGCTCGACAGCCGAAACAACGCATCGAGCGAGTCGACACGCTGACGCATCAACATCGCCCCCTCGATGTACTCGACCGCGGTGGCCGCCAGGATCGTCAGCGCCCGCTCGAGGCTGCGGCGCATCATCGGGTCATCGCCCTGCCAGTCGGCGGGCATGACGATCGTGCCGACATCGCCAATGCTTGTGCGAACGGGGACCTTAAAGAGCGTCTCAGCCTGCGGATCGACCGACGGCGCGCGATTGACCAGCGCATAGGCCCGCGCCCGCGCCGTCGCCTCATCGACCGACCGCCAGCGCACGTCCGACCCGCCCATCCCCTCGCCATCGCCCGGCACAATCGCGCCGCCCTCACCCCCGACGCCCGCCGAATCGCGCAGCCAGATCGGCACGCCGGTGATCCGCGTCAGTTCATCGCACATCCGGGCCAGGGAGCCGTCGGTCAGGAAATCACGAACTGACAGCCCCGGGCCGATGGGCCCGCTGCCAGGTGCCAGGATGCGCGGCTCGTGAATCTCCACGCGAACAGGCTTCCGGATCCCACCCACACCACCGCCCGCCATGCCAACGCCCGCGTGCTCATCGCGCGGCTCAGATTGTCCAGTCGTCTTGATCACAGTATGCAAACCAACCATCCCACCCCCCCTTTTAGCCTTCGCCCGACCGACTTCGGCTGGGTATCGACCACAGACGCGGCACCGGGGCAGAATGTTCTCCCCTAGGGGTCGGAATGCGAACATTTTCCAAAATCTATGATCTCCAGAGAGAACTTGGAGACTATGTACGCGTAAAGTTTGGGTGTTCTGCAAAGCCTGACATCAATCAGGTGCCTTTTCCTCCCGGACTGGGGTGGGCGGGGCGATATCATCGACGCTGGCGGCTGGCCAACGACGGGCCAGCAGCGGGCTGGCAGCGGGCCTCTGTCCCTCAGGCGTTGTGCCGGGGGGGTGAGGGGGTGCCGGCGAGTATGGAGTGCCTTTGCGCGTGAGTGTTGTATTGCCCATGAGCCTCTCGGCGATTGATTGGTTGGACGCCACTGGCCGCGTGTCGGCGGCGGACGCGTCGTGGGTGTGCCAGAAGGCCGATGCCGCGCTGGGGGTGCTGCTCGGGGCGGGCGTTGGGCCCAGCAGCGTGGCGGTGCGGGTGGTGGGGGATGGCGAGATGGCGGCGGCGCACCAGAAGCACCTGGGGCTGGACAGCACGACGGACGTGCTGACGTTTGACCTTGGGTCAAGCGTGACCGAGCCGCGGTGCGTGCAGGCGGACATCATCGTGTGCCTGGATGAGGCGACGCGGCAGGCGACGGCGCGGGGGCATGGCGTGCGGGAGGAGTTGCTGCTCTACATCATCCATGGCATGCTGCACTGCCTGGGGCATGATGACCATGATGACGATGCGTTTGCCCGCATGCACGCGGAGGAAGATCGCGTGCTGAGTGCGATCGGCGTG
>JALOQT010000233.1 GCA_025453375.1 Phycisphaerales bacterium
CGCAGGGTGCGGAAGAGGAGTTTGGAGTGTGGTTGGTTGCCCGGCGGGCGAGCGTCTGTATACTTTCTGCGTGTCGAGGAGAATGAGGTCGGTCGCTTTGGCGGCCTGTGAGTGAGGAGAGGCTTGTGAAGAATGTGATGAGTGCGTGCGGCGCTGCGGCGCTGCTGGTGGTGGTTGCTGGCTCGGCGACGGCGCAGCCGATCAATACGACGCTGCCTGGCGGGTGGTCGTGGCAGCCGCTGCCGGCGATGAACGGGACGTATGACACCGGCACGATCGCAACGGCGGTCGGCGGGGCCAATGGTCAGACTAGCGGGCCATACAGCGATACGTCGTTTGGTGTGATGGATGAGCCGAACACGCCCTGGTTCAGCGGGGCGGATCAGACGAGCCAGCAGTATGTGCAGGCGCAGGCGTTCGGCAACTTCGGGACCAGCTCGCCCCCCGGGCCGGCGGGTTTCCGGTACTTCAACTTCGGGTATGGGTCGACGGCGGCCGGCTCGAACTTCCCGTCGGTGGCGGGCGAGGTGCGGTCGCTGAGCATGAACAACTGGAACAACCCGAACCCCGATGCGGGCGGCGTGGCGACGGCGGGGCAGATCGTCTATATCCCGGTCAGCGCGACGTTCAGCACGACCCTCGGGCTTGGCGCTGATGAGATGGTGTTCCAGCCGATCGGCGGCACGGGCGGTGCGACGTCGACGTTCCGGCTGTTTGGCAACATCGTTGGCGGGTGGAACACGACGGCGTTTGGCGGGTTGTCCAACTCGAACAACCGCGTCGAGGCGCGTGGCAACACGACGGTGTTTGATCCTGGCGCGCTGGGGAACTATGTCGCGTTCTGGGGTTTGAACTCAGGGCTGACGCCTGGGCAGACGAGCCTGAACATGGGCGGCAACATCATCGATGAGGGCAACGCCGCGGGCAATGCCACGGCGGGGCTGACGGCCAACAGCATCGGGCATGCGTTTACGGATATGTACAACGTGCTGTCGAGCCTGCCGCAGGATGGCAGCAGCTTCACGGTGACGTTTGACGGGCAGGCCAGCGTGGCGCTGATTCGTGACTTCGGCAACGCCGACGCGCGGATCAGCATGGGCCCGGGCATGCAGGGCTTCGGGCGGCTGGTGGTGCAGTGGCAGGCGTTCCAGGCGGTGGTGCCGACGCCCGGTGCGGCGGCGCTGCTGGGCATGGGCGCGCTGGTGGCTGGTCGGCGTCGGCGCTGAGCGGTGCTGATGGCACGACCATCGGCGTATCGTCGGCCTGTGGATGATGCATCAGGCCAGCGTGAGAACATTGGCAGCGGCGCGATCAGACCGATCGCGCCGCTGCTGCACATTGTGCTGCATGAGCCGGAGATTCCGAACAACACGGGCAACATCGGGCGCACGGCAATTGCGACGGGGTGCGGCTTGCATCTGATTGAGCCGCTGGGGTTTGATACCAGCGAGAAGGCGTGTCGGCGGGCGGGGCTGGATTACTGGCCGCGGCTGTCGCCGGTGCGGCATGCGAACTTTGAGGCTTACCTGCGCGACACGATGGTGGTGGGGGCCGATGGCGTGACGCGCGAGCCGCGGCGGTGGGTGTTCTGCTCGCACGCGACGCGATCGACGCATGGGAGCGGAAGTGGACTTGCGCGGGTGCGGTTTGCGCCGGGTGATCATCTGATCTTCGGCAAGGAGACGCGCGGGCTGCCGGCGGAGATCATGACGCAGTATGAGGCGACGGCGCTGAGCCTGCCCCTGATGCCTGGCGAGCGGTCGCTGAACCTGGCGACGGCGGTGTGCGCGGCGGTGTATCTGGCGCTGGCGGACCTGATCGATGCGGGGGCGATCGAGCTGGATGAACGCGGGCGGATCGTGCCCGGTGCGTGTGAGAGGTGAGTGAGGCTGGAAAAGAAGGGACCCACGTGGCTGTCGCCGACGTGGGTCGATAGAGAGAGAGAAACTAGTTTCTGCCGCCGGGCGCGGTGGGGACCGGCGCGGGGCAGGAGAAGCTTGGGCGAGCGTCACGGAAGCGCTGACGCGCGGAAGAAGACAAATCCAAACAAGACTCGAACAAGATGTGTTGGGGACTCTCTCAACTCCGTCTGATCAGAAGCGTTGCCGATCCTGATGTACCAGTATGGTACAGGTTTGTTGGGAAGGCAAGCAAAGTGGAAGGGTCTATCTCCAAAAACACGGATGAGAGTGTTTTCAGGTGCAGGACATTTCAAAGAAGCGTTGGTTGGTGCCACCTTCGCCGATGACGAACTTGCAGGTTTGGCCGCATTTGGCGCACTGGGCGAGGTATCGGGTGCCGTCGGGGTGGAGGTAGGCGCGGGCGTAGGTGCCTGCGCAGCGGAAGTAGATGCGCAGATATGGCCGGGCGCCGGGCTGGGTGGCGTCGGCGGGTTGAATCGCGGGTGGGGCGGAATCTGGCGGCGAGACGGGCAAGCCGCCGATCTCCACTCTGTCGCGGCGATGGTGCGGGTCGGGTGCTGACACGAGGGGTGTATCGGCCGGAGATGGTGAGAAAAATCGCTTCGTTTTGCGGAACGAGCGGTATGCTGGTGCGTCTGCTGGCTAAACTAGTGCAGACTAACCTTGGGCGAGTTGGGCGAATGTGGCCCGCGGGGCTGGTTGAAGCGCTTACGTGAATCGTCATGACCTCTGCAGCACTGACCATCTTGCCGGATCCGCCGCCGCCGGGCACACCGGTGGGGCTGATTGCCGGCAGTGGGCGGTTGCCGGTGATTGTGGCGGAGGGTTTGCGGCAGAGCGGGCATCCGGTGCACTGCCTTGGGCTGGGTGATGGGTATGACCCGGTGCTGCCGCCGATGTGCGCGAGTTTTCAGCAGGTGGGGATTTTGCGTGTGGGGTCGTGGGGGCGGAAGCTGCGCGGGCTGGGGGTGCATCACGCGATCATGGTCGGGCGGGTGGATAAGGCCAAGTTGATGTTTGACCCGCTGAAGCTGGTCAAGCACTTGCCGGATTTGCCGACGTTGGTGGGGTGGTACAAGGAACTGCGGCATGATCGGCGCAGCCATGTGCTGCTGGGTTTTGTTGCGCGTCAGCTCGAGCTGGCGGGCGTCCAGTTGCTGGACAGCACGGCGCCGATCGCTGACACGCTGGCGCAGCCGGGCGTGATGACCAGCCGCCAGCCGACGCTGGAGGAGAAGGCGGACTATGAGTTTGCGTGGCCGCTGCTGGGCGAGCTGCTGCGGCTGGATATTGGTCAGGCCATTGCGGTGAAGGATCGCGATGTGGTGGCGGTGGAGGGGATCGAGGGGACGGACAAGATGATCGATCGCTCCGGGCAGTTGTGCCGCCGGAGCGGGTGGACGCTGTGCAAGGGTGCGCGGTCCGGGCATGATCGGCGCAGTGATGTGCCGACGGTGGGGATTCAGACGGTCGAGAACCTGGCGGCGGCGGGGGGCACATGCCTGGCGCTGGCGGCGGGGAATGTGA
>JALOQT010000234.1 GCA_025453375.1 Phycisphaerales bacterium
CCGTGCAGCGGGCGGCGGTGTGGCGCTCATTGGCTACGTCACCGCCGGCTTCCCGAGCAAGGACGCGCTGGCGGGGCAGGTGCGGTCGATGGCGCGGCATGCGGCGGTCATTGAGATCGGTGTGCCGTTTAGCGACCCGATGGCCGACGGGGTGACCATTCAGCGGTCGAGCAAGGTGGCGCTGGACAATGGCGTGACGCTGGAGTGGATTTTCCAGACGCTGGAGGCGATGGGGCCGCAGGCGTGCCCGATCGCGCTGATGAGTTACCTCAACCCGGTGATTTCGGCCTTTGGCACAGGGCCGCGGGCGCTGGCGGAACTGGCGCGACGTGCGCGGCAGGCGCATGTGGCGGCGTTGATTGTGCCGGACTTGCCACTCGATGAGAGCGCGGAGGTCCGGGCGGCGTTGCACGCCCAGGGCGTGGGGCTGGTGCAGTTGGTCAGCCCGGTGACGCCTCGTGCTCGGGCGGCGGAGCTGGCCAGGGCGAGTGATGGGTTTGTGTACGCTGTGACGGTGACGGGGGTGACGGGTGCTGCGGGGGCGACTGGTGGTGCGGCTGGGGGGGCGGCGGACCTGCACGGGTATCTGTCGATGGTGCGGGAGGTCAGCCCGGTGCCGGTGTGTGCGGGGTTTGGGATTCGCACGCGGGCGCAGGTGGCGGCGCTGGCGGGGGTGGCCGACGGGGCGATCGTGGGCTCGGCGTTGATTGATGCGATCGAGCGCGGCGAAGACCCGGGGGACGTGCTGGCTACGCTGGGGGCGTGAAGTACGCGATTGTGATTGCTGATGGTGCGGCGGATGTGGGCATCGAGGCCCTGGGCGGGCGCACGCCGCTGGAGGTCGCCCGCACGCCGCAGATGGACCGCGTGGCCCAGATGGGCCGCCTGGGCACGGCCAAGACGACGCCGACGGGCTGGCTGGCCGGGAGCGACGTGTGCACGATGAGCCTGCTGGGGTATGACCCGGAGGTGTATCACACCGGGCGTGCGCCGCTGGAAGCCGCGGCGCTGGGCGTGGCGATGGGGCCGAGCAGTTGGATCTTCCGGGTGAACTTTGTGACCGTCGGGACCGATGGCACGGCCGATGAGGGGCTGATGCTCGACCACAGCGCCGGGGCGATCAGCGATCTTGAAGCGCGGACGCTGCTGGCCGATCTGGTTGCGTATTGGCGCGGGCGCGAGCCGGAACTGATGCGGACGATGGGGCTGCATCCGGGGGTGAGCTATCGCAACATCCTGGTGGATGATTCGGGGCGGACGTATGCGGGCGTGAAGACGACGCCGCCGCATGAGATTCCGCGGCAGGCGTGGGATGCGCATCTGCCGCATGGCTCTGGCCCGGCCAATGCCAGCGCCGATGTGCTCAATCGGTTGATGGAACTGGCGGCGGAGTTCTTGCCCGGGCACGCGGTCAACGCGGCGCGGCTGGGGGCGGGGAAGCGGCCGGCGAACATGGTGTGGATCTGGGGGCAGGGGACCAAGCCGCAGATGCCGAGCTTTGCGTCGCGGTTTGGCCTGCGCGGGGCGATGACGACGGCGGTGGACCTGCTGAGCGGGATTTCGGCATTGATCGGGTGGGACAAACTGGCGGTGCCTGGCGCGACGAGCTATCACGACAATGACTACGCCGGGCAGGGTCGGGCGGCGTGCGACGCGCTGAGCACGCACGACATCGTCTGCTGCCACGTCGAAGCGCCCGACGAGATGAGCCACCAGGGGGACGCGGCGACGAAGGTGCTGGCGATCGAGGCGATCGACACCCACGTCGTCGGGCCGATCCTGGCCAAGCTCGAGAGCTTCGGCGATCAGTGGCGGATCATGATCCTGCCGGATCACTACACGCTGTGCAGCACGCGGAAGCATGATGCGACGCCGGTGCCCTTTGCGATGGCCGGGAAGCACGTCCGCGGGTATCGCACCGGGCCGTTTGATGAGCCGCACGCCCACGCCAGTGATCTGCACATCCAGCATGGGCATGAACTGATGGAGTTTTTCCTGCGTGGCGGGCTGGCGGGCGTGGGCCGGTGAAGGCGACGAATCGCTGAACATGCGGAGGCACCATGAACCAGCCGGATGGCGACCTGAAGCCCTTTGAACTGGAAGAGGAAGCCCCACGGCCGAACACGCCCGTGCCAGAGGCGGCGCGGACCGAGACGGGCAACGCCTTCGTGCGACCGACGAAGGCAGCGGCGACTGATGCGGGCGATGCGCGTGATGGCGAGGACGAAGCCAGCGATGAAGCCGCGGAGGCATCGACCGCGACGGCGACCGCCAACGCCGATCCATTTGCCGACACACTCAGCCCCGAGACGCGCCTGCGCCAGACGCTGCTGACTGTCGCGATCGTGCTGCTGACTGGCGCGGTGGTGCTGGGGATGGTCTTTATGGGCCGCGCGGACGCGGGCGATGGGCGGCTGGGTGACACGCCGACGTGGTTGCATCGCGCTGCTCGCGCGGGGACGACGATGCTGTCGGGCGTGATTCACACGATGACGGGGCTGGTGGCGGTGTATCTCGGGGCCAAGGTGCTGGGGCTGAAGGTGGGCAGCGTGGCGGGAGCGATTGCGCGGATGGGCGTGGCGGTGTCGGCGTGTTTGCTGGTGCTGAGTGTGTCGATCCCGGTGCCGTGGGTCGGGCCGGTGCTGAAAGTACTGCTGGCGGGGGGTGCGTATTACGGCGTGGTGCTGCTGCTGTTTGGCCGGCGGGTGGAGCGGGCGAACATGCTGCTGTCGATCCACGCGGCGATGGCGATGCTGCTGGCGATTTATGGCGGGCTGGGGGATGTGGCCGGGCCGTACATCCTGCGGTGATTGGGCGTGGGGGTTGGGCATGGAAGTTGGGCGCGGCGGGTTGAACGCGTGTACCCTGCGGCATGAAGCACGATGCCCGACCGCTGGCCCTGATCATCCGCGCACCGGGGACGAACTGCGATGGAGAACTGGCCCGGGCTTTTCAACTCGCCGGGGCGAGGGTCGATGTCGTGCACATCGATGCGCTGGTGCGCGAGCCGGAGCAGATTGATCGTGCGGACCTGATCGGCCTGCCGGGCGGGTTTAGCTATGGTGATGACGTGGCCAGCGGGCGGATTTTCGCCGCGCGGCTCAAGCAGCACCTCTATCCGCAACTGCGTGCGGCGGCGGGGCGCGGGTGTCCGATGTTTGCCGTGTGCAATGGTTTCCAGATCATCGTGCAGACGGGCCTGCTGCCCGGGCCGGAGTCGGGCGCGACGGGGTGGAGCGAGACGCCGGCGGAGCAGGAACTGAGCCTGGCACACAATCGCGGCGGGCGGTTCATCGATCAGTGGGCGCCGGTGCGGGCAGAGGCCAGCAGCGTGTGCGTCTGGACCAAGGGGCTGGGCGAGGCGTTTGGCGATCGGCCCGAGGCGATGCTGCTGCCCATCGCGCACGGCGAGGGTCGCGTGGTGGCGCGGTCGCCGGATGTGCTGGCGA
>JALOQT010000235.1 GCA_025453375.1 Phycisphaerales bacterium
GCCAATGACCCACGCCATCGCCGAGCGGCTGAACGCCCCGCAGGCCCACTTCGCCGCCGAGTTCACCTACTTCATCCGCAAAAAGGCCCCCGTCACCGGCATGATCGGCCTGATGGACTATCGCGTCAGTTTCGCGTGCGACGCCGGCCCCGGCCTGCCCACGCCCGATCTGATCATGGGCGTCAAGGCCCCCGCCACCAGCCTCTGCCCGTGCAGCAAGGAAATCAGCCGCTTCGGCGCACATAACCAGCGCTGCGAAGTCGAAGCCCGCATCCGCACCCGCACCGGCACCTTCCTCTGGATCGAAGAGCTCGTCCGCATCCTCGAGGCCAGCGCTAGCAGCGAGCTCTACAGCGTCCTGAAGCGCCCTGACGAAAAGTTCGTCACCGAAGCCGCGTACGAGAACCCCAAGTTCGTCGAAGACATCATCCGCGATCTGGCCCTGGCCTGCGATCGGCAGGACCGCATCACGTGGTATCAGATCAACAGCGAAAACTTCGAGAGCATCCACAGCCACAACGCCTACGCCCGCATCACGCGCGACAAGCGCCGCTGATGGAGCCAACACACCTCGCGCACGCCTGCAATCCCGTTCGCATCCTCGATACACTCTTCCCATGGCCAAGCGCGTCGCCAAATCCTCACCCGCTCCGACCAAGGCCTTCACCGTCCCGCAGCTCACTGACGCGCAGGTCGACGCGGCCCTGGCCGCCCGGCCCGAGTGGGCACGCGTCGGCGATGCCATCAGCCGCACGTGGGCCTTCGCCAACTTCGTGCAGGCGATGACCTTCGTCCGCGCCGCCGCCGACCTGGCCGAGGCCGACCAGCACCACCCCGACATCCTCATCCGCTACAACAAAGTCACCCTGACCCTCAGCACCCACGACGCCGGCGGCATCAGCCACAAGGACTTCGACCTGGCCGCCAAACTCGACGCGCTCCACGGGTGAAGCGGATTCACATGGCCACAGCGCTACATGGCTACATGGCCACAGCGCTACATGGCTACAGCGCTACATAGATGCATGGGACTCCGCCGTCTGCCGCGTGATCCACTCACGCGGCTCAAACACGCCCATGGCGTAGTGCGTTCATGTCTTCATGTAGCGCTGTAGCCATGTAGCCATGTAGCCATGTGGCTCCGCCTCACCCCCCAAGCCCCGCCCGCCGGCTGATCTCCCCCGCCAGCCACGTCGCCAGCACGCGATCCTCGCGCACCGGCACGCTATACCGCGGCACCAGGCCGCGTGCCTCCAATTCCGGGTTCAGCGTCTGGCTCGTCAGCCGCACCGCGTCAAACTGCGCCCGCCGCCCCGGCCGCTCGACACGCTCCACAACCGTCTCGATGATCAGCCGCGTCTCGACGGGCACGTCGAGCAGTTCAAGCGATGGATCATCCAGCCGCGGATCAACCGCCGCCTGCGACGTCGGCACAAACGCCACCCGCACCGACCGCTGCTGTCGCTGAATCACATCCTGCACCGGGCTATCCGTCGTCGCCAGCCCGGCCCAGGGCCGTGCCGCCCCCTCGCCCGCGCGGGCAAACGTCGTGATCCGCCCGCGCGACGCATCGACGCGATCGAGGGTGAATTGTGCCTCACGTAGCGCATCCCGCGCCGCCTGAAACGCCTCGCGATACCGCTCCGCCGGCACGACCAGTTCCACCCGCTCCACGCCCGCGTTCACATCCGCGCCCTGCGCCACACCCGCATCTCCCCCACTGCCCCCGCCACTCACGCCGCGCGACGCACACGCCCCCAGCAGCGTCGCGCACGCAAGCATCAGCACGACAGTTGCCGGCCCGCCACGCCGCATCGTGCTCGCCCGCTCCGCCATATCTGCTGTGTTCGCCGTGCCCATGCCGCCAGTGTACCGCCCACGCCCGAGCGATGCCAAGCATGCCTCCACTTTGCCTCGGCCCTCGGCCCTCGGCCCTCACCCCTCAGCCCTGCTCACTCCGCATGCCGCTTCCTGCTCGCCTCGCTCCGCGCCTTGAGCCGCGCCAGCACGCGATCGCGCTCCGCCTCGACCCTCTTCGCCTCCGCCTCGCGCCCCAGATCGCGATAGACCTGCGCCTTGCGATCAAAGATCTCCTTCCGCGGCGTCCGCGCCAGTGCTCGATCCGCCAGCTCCAGCTCCGCCTCGCGAGCGCGCCGCTGCGCCGTCGCCGCCGCGTCACGCTGGCCCAGCGCGCTGGCCAGTTCCGCCGCCCGCTGCCAACGCTGCAACGTCGACTGCTGCTCCGCCGCCTTGGTGATCCACGTCAGCGCTTCCTCCGGCTTGTTCTGCCCGAGCAGCAGCGCCGCCAGCGTCTCCTTGAGCACCGGGCTGGCCGGGCGCTGCTCCAGCCCCGCACGCAGCACCGCCACGCCACCATCCAAGTCGCCCAGCGCCGCCTTCAGTTCCGCCGCCGTGTTGATCGTCGCAATATCCCGCGGCTTGGCCTTGACGCCCTCCTCCATCAGCGTCACCGCCATCGGCCCGCGCCCCGTCTGCAAGTAGTACCCCGCCAGCACCCGCCGCACCGGCTCCACACCATCCCACCTGTCCATCAGCATCGTCAGCTTGCCCTCAACCTCCGCACCTGGCGCCTTGCGAAGGGCGTAAAACTGCATCAGCCCATCGAGCAACTGCCCATCCGGCTCGCGCACCAGCACCGCCCGCTCCAGCGCCGCCTCCGCCCCGGCAAAGTCCCCCGCCACCGCCGACAGCCAGCTCGCCCGGATGTTCGGCACAAACTGCTCACGCAGCGCCACCCCCACCGCCCCATCCTGCCGATGCCCCAGCGGCCGCGTAAACGCCAGGTGCCGCAGCGCCTCCTGCGCCATCGCCTTGTCCTCAGCCCTGGGCGTGTATCCCGCCGGGTTGAACACCACTTGCCGCGCCGTCGTGATCTGACCGTCAATCAGTTCCGCCCGCCACTGGTGATAGTTCATCACCAAGCCATGCACGCCCAGCAGCATGACCGCCAGCGTCAAGCCAGCAAAGCCCCACCCCGCCAGCGTCCAGCGGCCATCACGCTTGAGCTGGCGAAACGGCCCGCGAACGTTTCGATCCCGCACCATCCGCCATGTCTTGAAGACTGGGATGAAATGTCAGACGAAGATCGAGCCAAAGCCGTGGCCAATCCACCAAAGCCAGGCAGCCACTGAGTGACTGACGACATCCCGAGTCCGTTATTTATTCTTCTCGTGGCCTGCATGAGATGTTGGTAGATGAGTTTTCGACAAGCATCATTGCGTCTCGATCAAGTCCCTTCTCCCCTTCGTAAGGGGAGAAGGTGGCCGCAGGCCGGATGAGGGGTTTTTCTTGCGATTGCAACCTTGAAATACCCCCTCACCCTGACCCTCTCCCCCCGATTCGTCGTGAACGTGCTTAGCGATTCGCTCGCGGGGAGAGGGGACAATTGGACGTTTCAGTCCTCAGAACATTTCAAGCCG
>JALOQT010000008.1 GCA_025453375.1 Phycisphaerales bacterium
AATGTGACGCAGTTTCGGTGTGAGTATCTGGACATTTGGGGCAACTGGTTTGCGGATGCGGACCTGCCGCAGACACAGGGCAGCCCGACGTCGACGCGGGTGACGTGGGTCCGGGCGGTGCGGGTGACGATCAGCACGGAGGTTCATGGGCAGACGGCGACGTTGTCGACGTTGGTGTCTTTCCAGGATTCGAGGCGTGGGCAGAATGAGTAGTGACACGTGATGAAGAGCAGCGGTCCAACTCGGCTTCAGCGGCGCGGCACGGCTTCAGTGGCGGCGTTGATCGCCATGGCGATCCTCGGTTTGGTCGTGAGCCTCGCGGTGATGGCCGGGGCGCGGGATAGCGACATCGCGATGCGGAAGCTCAACGCGGTGCGGGCGCAGGGGGCGGCACAGGCGGCGCAGGAGCGGTCGATCGCGGAGTTTGTCCGCAATGTGGATGATGATGGCGATGGGCGGGCGGGGAGTATCTCGGATAACGGCAATGATGCGGATAACCCGCTGCTGCCGGGCGGCGCGCGGGTGATGAGCCGCTATCTCAGCTTCAGCCAGCCGGTGATCGGCGGGGTGCGGTATGACCGCACGCAGTTTCGCTCGACGGGCACGGTCGGGGGGACGACGCGTTCGTGGGACACGAACATGTCAAGCTTCCAGCCGGCCAATGAGCAGACGATCCCCGGGCTGCTGTTTGAGGGGTACAACACCACCACGCCGACGTGGACGAGTCCGAACGCGGTGGGCGTGACGAGCACTGTCGCGTTTCACCCGGTCAGCAATCAGGCGGTGTGGCTGGGCGGGCCGCTGAGCAGTTGGGCCGTGCGGATGACGGGGTGGATCAACCTCAACACGGCGGGGACGTATGGATTCCTGCTGGATGTTGAGGATGCGGCGACGCTGGATATCAACGGGGTTCGCGTGGTGGATCAGCCCGCGACCGGCTCGGGGACGGGGACGTTCAACGTCGTGACACCCGGGTGGTACTCGATTGACGTGCGGTGGTATAAAGGGGGGACGGGGTCGCGGTGCTTCTTGCGTTGGCAGCCACCCGGCGCGCCGATGCACACGCAGGTGCCCGGGTGGGCGCTGGGGTATCGGCCGGACCGCCCACTGCCGCCGGTGCAGGTGCATGAGGGGATTGTGTTTACGGGCGTGACGACGCCGACGTTCCGATCGACGACCGAGGCGTGGAGCAGCGCGTTTGGCCCGCCGGATGGTGGGCCGAAGGGCAACTGGTTTGGTTCACAGGCGGACAACGTCGTGCAGACCAACGCAACCAATGCGGGGGCGATCTCGCTGTGGAACTCGGCGCGGATCAATGCCAACGTGCGCGTCGGGCCTGGCGGGAACCCGGCGACGGTGGTGGCGGTGGATGGCACGAGCCAGGTGGTGGGCACGCGCACGGCATCAACGACGCTGGCGGCGTTTCCGCAGTCGACCAACTGGCCGCCCGGGCTGGCAAGCGGGCCGCACACGGCGCTGAATATCACCACCGGTACCAACTTGACGAACAACGCGATTCACACGAGCCTGACGATCAGCAACAACGCGACGCTGTGGGTGATTGGCGACCGAGATTTGTTCATCGATGGCGATGTGCTGCTGGATGTCGGGTACATTCAGTTTCACACCAATGCCTCGCTGCAGTTGCACATCCGCGGGAACCTGACGCTGCGCGGGAACTCGCATACAGCGATCCAAGGCTCGTGGAACGCGGACCAACTGGTGATCAACTTCTACGGCGCCAATCGGACGATCACGATCGATGGCATCACGCGCTTGACAGGGCACATCCGCGGGCAGGGGGTGACGCTGATCAATAACGGCGCGACGGACAACGTCAACACCGCGTACATGATCGGCACCTTCCGCGGTCGGGCGATTCAGATGAGCAACTGGTCAATCATCCGCGCCGACCTTGGGCCGTTTGGCGGCACCAGCCCGGGCATCGCGCCAGCGACGCGCGGCATCTGGTTCCTGCGCGAGGTGATTCCGTAGTCGTGCTGCGGGCGAGTCGGACGACCGACCTCCTCAGCGGGCGGCTTGGGGTGAGTCGGCTCGCGCTTCCGGGGCCGGGACGGGCTGCGGCGCGGGGGCGAGGGTTGTGGCGTTGTTGCGCGAGGGTTCGAGGCCGGGGATGGCTTTGTATTCGCCGGCGTCGCTGGCCCAGCGCGTCGGCTGCAGGCCGCTGACCTGGAAGAGCGGCAGGACGATCAGGCCCACCATCGCCAGCACGGCGCAATAGCCGGCCATGTCGCGCCCGGCCAGCGGTGCACGCTCGAAGGACTCGACGTTGCGGGCCGAGGCTTCGGGCGAATCCAGCAGTGCGGCGGAGAGCAGGCGGAGGTAGTAGTACGCCGCGATCGCGCTGTTGATGCCCAGGATCAGCACCAGGGCCATGTGCCCGCCGGCCCAGCCAGACTGGAAGAGCGGCAGTTTGGCGAAGAAGCCAAAGAGCGGCGGGAAGCCCATGAGGCCGAGGATGCCGAGGCTGAAGATGGCGGCCAGGCCGGTGTGACGCTTGCGCAGGCCGCGGATCTCGCCGAAGCCGTCGACTTCGTCGATCGTGCCATCGGCCTGGCGACGCTCAAGGACGGCCAGGACGGAGAAGACGGCGACGTTGGTGATGCCGTAGCTGAGAAGGTACATCATCACGGCGGCGAAGCCGTTGCTGGGCATGTCGGTGCCGAAGGGGCCTGGGCCGGCGATGAGGGCCACGAGCATGTAGCCGCTGTGGGCGATGGAGGAGTAGGCCAGGACGCGCTTGACGCTGCTCTGCATCACGGCCAGAACGTTGCCGATGGTCATCGTCAGCACGGCGATGATCGTGAGCACTTCGCCGATCGGGCTGGGAAGCGCGCCGTGCGAGCCGGCGGCGGATTGTGTGACGGTCAGCCCCCCGCCGCCACCCCAGCCGACGCACGCGAGGATGAGGATCAGCGAGTAGAAGCCGGCGGCCTTGGGAACGAAAGCGAGCATCGCCGTCACCGGGCTGGCGGCGCCCTGATAGACATCGGGCGTGTAGAGATGCATGGGCACCGCAGCGATCTTGAAGCAGAGGCCGAGGATCGCGAGGAGGACGCCGAGCAGGCCGATGGCGTTGATGCCGCCGTCACGACCCTGAGCGACGAAGGTGCGGGTGATCTCAGCGAGCTCGACGCTGCCGGTGGCGCCGTAGATGAAGACGAAGCCGAAGAGGAAGATCGCCGCGCCGAGGGCACCGAGGAAGAAGTACTTGACGGCGGACTCCATCGCGCGCTCACGGCCGGAGCTGAGGGCGATCATGACATAGGTCGGCAGGCTGACCAGTTCGAGGGCCAGGAAGAGCCAGATGAGGTTCGTCGCGCCGGCGCAGAGCATCAGGCCGGTGATCGAGAAGAGGAAGAAGGCGTAGAACTCGCCTCGGACGGTGCGGATCGGGTCAAAGCGTTCGCGCCCGCTGGCGACGAGGGCTTCGTACTGGCGATCGGCGACGCCCGTCAGCAGGCCCAGCAGCAGCAGGCCGACGACGGCGGCGAGCAGTTTGCCATACATCGCAAAGTGCGGGAGCGTGCTGCTGAGGTTCTCCGGCGTGGTGCCGAAGGCAAGCACACCGGCGATGATCAGGCCCGCGGCGGAGACTGGCGCGCACAACTTGCGGATATTCAGATTGGCCGAAAGCCCCAGCAGCATCACGACGCAGGTCGTCATGAACAGGGCGATCTCCGGCCACAATGTGCTGATCTTTTCGATCACCGAGCGTTCTCCATCTCTGCACCGTCGGCGGGCGCGGCGTTATTGCTCGCGGGCATCGGCGGAATGATCGGGCCACCCTCCAGCGCGCGAACCGTCTGGCGCGCGTCGAGGATCAACTTATGCGTGCTCTGCGTGCTCTGGTCAATCGCCTGCAGCACCGGCTTGGGATACAGACCCAGAAAGAGGCAGAGGCCGGCCAGGGGCAGCAGCGTGATGATCTCGCGACCGGTCAGGTCCGCCGGGAGGCTGCCGGCGTGGGCAGCATCGTGCCCGCCGTGACTATCGCCATGGCCGTGGCCATGATCATCGTGCGGCAGCTTCAGCGGGCCCCAGACGACTTTGCCGACCATCAGCAGCGTGTACATCGCGCCGACGACCATGCCGACGCCCGCGATGACGGCATACCACGGGCCGAGGTAGCCCGGCGTGCCGGCGACGAAGTGCGAGCCGAGCCACGTGTCGCTGGCCTGCCACGCGCCGAAGAGGCACATGAACTCACTGACAAAGCCATTGAGCCCCGGCAGGCCGACACTGGCCATGGCGAAGAAGACCATGAACGTCGCCCAGATGGGCATGCGCTTGGCCAGGCCGCCGATTTCGAGCATCGAGCGCGTGTGGTGGCGCTCGTACATCATGCCGATCAGCAGGAAGAGGGCGCCGGTGCTCAGGCCGTGGTTGATCATGTAGAGGATCGAACCCTGCAGCCCGGTGGGGTTGAGGGCGAACATGCCCAGCATGCAGACGCCCAGGTGGGCGACGGAGGAGTAGGCGACGAGCTTCTTGACATCGGTCTGGACCCAGCAGACCAGGCCGATGGCGACAAAGCCGATAATCGCCAGCACCGCCAGCAGCGGCGTGAACAAGATCGCCCCGGCCGGCAGCATCGGAATCGCCAGGGCGTAGATCGCATAGGTGCCAAGCTTCAGCAGCACGCCGGCGAGCACGACTGAGCCGGCCGTCGGTGCCTCGGTGTGGGCCAGGGGCAGCCACGTGTGCAGCGGGAAGAGCGGGACCTTGACTGCGAAGCCCAGCATCAGCGCCAGGAAGAGCCACCACTGCGTGCTGGCCGGCATCGAGCGGGCGGCGGTCTTCATCACATCCAGATCGAAGGACCAGGTGCCGGTCTTGCTGGCATGGAACCATGCGATATAGACCAGGCCCGCCAGCGCGATGATCGAGCCGGTGAAGGTATAGAGGAAGAACTTGATCGCGGCGGCCTTGCGATTCGTGCTGCCATAGAGGCTGATGAGCACGAACATCGGGATCAGCGTGAACTCAAAGCAGATGTAGAAGAAGATCAGGTCGCGGGCGCAGAACACGCCGGTCATCGCGGCCTGAAGGACGAGGATCCAGCCGTAGTACGTGCGCACGCGCTCGGTGATGGCGGTCTTGCTGCACAGGACCATGATCGGCCCGAGGATCAGCGTCAGCAGCACGAGCAGGCCGGAGACTGAATCCAGCCCGAGGCGAATCGTCACGCCCAGATCGGGCATCCAGGGGATGGTCTGATTGAGCGAGGAGATATCGCCGTTGCTCGAGCGCCAGTCGATCCCCAACGACAGCCAGATGACCATCCCGGCGATGAGCGGTAGCAGCGTGCCGAGCAGCGCAACACCCCAGACCTGGCGCTTCCCAAGGAAGGGCACGAGGATCGCAGCAGCCAGCGGCAAGAGGATCAGCAACAGCAGCATGAGCGTGTCTATCTCGTCTAAGGGTCAAACCAGCACCACCGACCGCACAATCCGACTTCAGCAACGACTCTTCAGCCAACTTCACCAACCGACCGCAGCAAGCCATCATCCCATTGGCCATCCAATTGGCCATCCCATCGGCCACCGCCCGATCACCGCAGCGCCAGCAGCGCCACCAGGCCCAGCACGCCGATGCCCGCGGCCATCGCCACGGCGTATCCATGCAGCACGCCCGACTGGCTGGGCCGCAGGCCCGCGCCGCCGGCTCGAGGCAGCAGACCGGCCAGGTTCACCAGGCCATCGACCACCAGTTTGTCGAGCATGTGGAAGATGTGGCTGAGCACCTTCAGCGGTAGGCGGATCGTGAAGTTGTAGAACTCATCGACGTACCACTTGTTCTGGGCCGCACGCTGGAGTGCGCCGAGATTCAGGTTGTCTGCCGCGCTGGTCGCCGCAGTCCGGCGGCCGAGGTAGTGCAGGAAGAACGCGGTGATGATGCCGACGGCCCCGACGATGCCGGAGATGTAGTACATCGCCTTGTGCGGGTCATAGCCGAAGATCGTCGCCCCGCCGACGTGCGTGTGCCCAGCCGCCCCCGCAGCGACCTGCGCCGTCGACGTGTCAACCAGGCCCTTGACGAAGTACGTCGGATACGCGAATGCGGCGGCGATCGACGCGATGGCCAGCAGGGCCAGCACCGTATTGATCGCCCAGCCCGGCGGATGCGGGTGGAAGTGGGCCTTGGCATCGTGGCCCTTGGCGTCGTGGCCGTGGTCGTGCTTGTCGCCGTGGCCATGGTCGTGACCGTGGTCATCGTGGGCGTGCAGTTCGTCGCCCGGCTCATAGTGCTTGGGCCCGACGAAGACGCGGAAGAAGACGCGGAAGGTGTAATACGCCGTCAGCAGCGCGGTGAAGAGCAGGATCCACGCCAGCGGGCGGAAGTGGCCGACGCTGAAGGCCTCGGCGAGGATCACGTCCTTGCTGAAGTAGCCGGCGGTGAAGGGCACGCCCGCGAGGTTCAAGCAGCCGACAAGCATCGCCAGGCCGACGATCAGCCACCCCTTCATCCACATCACACCGCTGAGCTTGCGGAGATCCAGCTGCCCGGCAAAGCCGTGCATGACCGCACCGCAGGCCAGGAAGAGCGTGGCCTTGAAGAACGCGTGGGTGAAGACGTGAAACGCCGCGCCGTATGACGCCAGCACACCCAGCCCGGCGAACATGAAGCCCAACTGGCTCACGGTCGAATAGGCCATGATGCGCTTGATATCGAACTGCGCCATGCCGATCGTCGCGGCCAGCAGGGCCGTCAGCCCGCCGCCATAGGCGACGATCTCCAGCGCCGAAATCTGACTGACGAAGCCGAACCACGTGCCCTCCAGCCCGGCCAGCGGCGCGACGCTGATCTGGAAGAGCGGCAGCGTGCGTGCGATGAGGTAGACCCCGGCGGTCACCATCGTCGCGGCGTGGATGAGCGCCGAGACGGGCGTCGGACCTTCCATCGCGTCAGGGAGCCAGACATAGAGCGGGAGCTGCGCCGACTTGCCGAACGCCGCGAGGGTCAGGAGTACGGCGATGAGCTGCACGCTGGTGGGGATCTGATCAAACTGGCCGGCGGCGGCCATCTGGAGATACTGCGTGAGCATCGGCCAGAGCTTGGCGTACTCGATGGTGCCGAACTTCACGAAGATCAGCATGATCGCCAGGGCCAGGCCCAGGTCGCCGATGCGGTTGAGGATGAAGGCCTTCTTGGCCGCGGCCACGGCGCTGGGCTTCTGATAGAAATAGCCGATGAGCAGATAGGAGCAGAGGCCGACGCCTTCCCAGCCCAGATACAGCAGCAGCAGGTTGTCGCCCATCACCAGGCAGGCCATGCTGAAGACGAAAAGGCCAAAGGCGAAGAAGAACCGGCAGTAACCCGGCCCGACATCATGGCTCATGTACTCACTGGCATAGAGCGCGATGCACGCCGCCAACCCGGTGACGAACAGCATCCACAGGCACGTCAGCGGGTCGACATAGAGCGAGAAGTTGGCGACAAACGCCTTGCCCGGTGCCCAGTTGAAGTTGATCCAGTCAAACAGGTGCACGACCGCAAACGTGCTGCCACCGGTGGCGGCGACCTGCTGATACATCCAGAACGTCACGGCAAACGAGCCGGCCAGGCACAGCACCATCAACCACGCCGGCAGCTTGCTGCGAACCTTGAGCACCGCGCACAACCCGGCCAGGAGCGCCCCAAGCAGCGGCAGACCGGGAATCAGCCACACCATCGCCGACAGCGGAACTTCCTTCAGGCTGGCCAGCACACCCAGTGCCGAGCCGCCCTCGCCGCCCCCACCACCACCTCCGCTCAGCGCGAGCGACCAGACCGGCGCAAAGCTCGGCGACAGCGACGACATCATCTGATCCATCATCATCACGATCACACCTTGGCCAGACCACTTTCCCGATCATCGCCACCGACACGCCCCCACCCACACACCCGCACCTGCCGCCCCGCCCGCCAAGCAGCCTCACGGCTGACGCACTAGCCCTTCATGCTCGTCCACACGCTGCCGTCGAGCGTCTCCTTGCGACGGAACAGCAGCACGACCAGCGCCAGGGCCAGCGCCGCCTCCGCTGCTGCGACGGTGAGCACGAAGATCACAAACGCCTCGCCCGTGTGGTTGAGGTGAAAGCGGCCAAAGGCGATCAGCGCGATGCCCGCCGCCTGGAACATGAGTTCCGTGCACAGGAACATGACAATCAGGTTCCGCCGGGTCAGGAACCCGATCAGCCCCAGCACAAACATGATCCCCGACACGGCCAGATAGTGAAACAGCGTGATGCCAGGCACCAGCTCGGGCACCGGGCCCTGGGCCAGCACCAGCGTCGGCAGCATCGACATCGTCATCGTCGTGTCCATTAGTTGTCACCCCCCGTCGCCGGCTGCACAAACTCAGCCTCGCGGCCCAGCTCGCTCTCGGCGCGGGCGCGGGCCATCGCCTCCAGCTTGGCCTGCTCGTCAAGCTCGACCTTCTTGCGGGCCAGCACCACGGCCCCGAGCATCGCCATCAGCAGGATCACGCCGGCGATTTCGATCGCGCCAGGGTTGCGTTCGATCAGTTCAAAGCCCACGCGCTGGGCATCGCTCAGCCGCAGGGCCTCGGGCCAGTCCTTCTCCGCCAGGGTCCGCACCGTCCGGCCATCGGCCGACAGAATCTGCAGCCCGCCAGTCTCATCCAGCGTGGCATCCAGCGCCAGTTGCTGCTTGACCTCCGGCCCGCCCCCTTCGATCTTCGGCCGCTTGACGAGCTTCTCGCCCTCAGCCAGCAGGCCCGCTTCGCGAAGGGTCTTTTCGACCTTCGGGGCCATCTGGGCCATCGGGTCATCCGTCGCGGCCATGCGCGGGTTGGCCTTCAGCGTCGAGGCTCCGCCGGCCATGAAGCTCGCCAGCACCGCCAGCACCAGGAACCCGGCAAACGTCGCAATCACCGGCTCGCGGCTGACGCGGTCGTATTCCGTCATCGCCTCGACGGCGTCCTCGCTCGGGCCGTCGCTGGCCAGCATGATCACGAACATGTACGTAATCAGGATCGCCCCGCCGTACACGATCACCAGCGCAAAGGCCAAAAACTCAGCCTGCAACACCAAATACAACCCGCACGAGGAGACGATCGTCAGGATGAACCACAGCGCGGCATAGATCGGCCGCGGATGCGTGATCACCCGCAACGCGCTGAACAGCGCCACGGCCGAGAAGATATAGAAGTGGAAGTTGGGCAGCCCCGCGCCGTCCTTCACCGCCTGGCGGCCCAGCACGACGAAAAACGCCGCCAACGCCGCCGCCCCGATCAGAACGCCAATGGCAAACCCGGCGATCTTCTGACGCGGCAGCGCGACAAGCACGCCCACGGCGCCAAGGACGCACAGGCCATAGAACAGGAATGGGTTGATCAACGTGTCCAAAGACCGCGCCTCCCGATCGCCAACGTGCCGCACCAGACGCACCGACCGCGCCCCAAGACTCGCAGGATAGAGACAGCAGGCCCGACCTTCCACCCGATCAGCAAAATGCCGACAGGCACCCAACAGCCGCGCCGCCTCGCAAGCCGCTCGCGCACGCGCGCGCGGCCTCCGGCCCAATCAGCAAAACTACTCGGGCACGCGCAGGGCGATCTTCCGCAGCCGTTCAGCCAGCCCGGGCACCAGCGGCACCTGCTGGCTTAAGCAGTGAATCGCCCCCAGACCCCAGATCACCTCGCGGCAATCCACCGCCACCACCTCGTGGTGGGGCATGTGATCCTGCATCACCGCCAGCGCCCGCTCCTGCACGCGCCGCTCCGACGCCGAACGCGCAAAAACCGGCACCAAACATGCTCCGTCCACAAACGAGAAGTTCATGAACGTCGCCGGCAATCGCTCGCCACCATGCTCCACCCGCCCAGGCATCGGCACCGTGACGATCTCAAAGGCACGCCCATCCTGGTCCACCATCGCAAAGAGCTTCTTCAGCGCCCGATCCAACTGGCGATAGTTCTTGTCCCGCGTGGACTCCTCAATCCCGATCAGCACCTTGCCCGGCGCGATGAATCGCGCCAGGTCATCGACGTGCCCATCGGTGTCGTCCCCTTCGATCCCTTCACTCAGCCACACGACGTGCCTCTGCCCGTAGAACGACTTCAACGCCGCCTCGATCTTCGCGCGGCTCATCGTCCCGTTGCGATTGCGATTCAGCAGGCACTGCGTCGTGCTCAGCACCGTCCCGCGGCCGTTGAACTCGACACTGCCACCTTCCATCACGATCGGCACCTGCCACAACTTCAGCTTCGCACGCTGGGCAATCACGCTGGGCACCGCATCATCACCATCCCAGGGCGGATACTTCCCGCCCCACGCGTTGAACGCCCAGTCGACGATGCCGACATCCGCGATCGATCGCCCATGCCCCGAAGCCGCGGGCGTCCACCCCTCGCCGCTGGGCCCGCCATCGCTCCAGCCCGAGCGCACGACAAACGCCGGGCCATGATCCCGGCACCAGCACTCATTGCTCGCCATCGCGTGAAAGAACACCCGCTGGTCGCACAACTTCCGCTGCACGCCAAACTGCACCAGTTGATCGCGCACCAGCCGTGCCCAGTTGTCATTGAGCACGTTGATGTGCACGTCCTGCCGCGTGGCCATCGCGTGGACGATCCGCGCGAGATTCTCCGGCACCGTGTGATACTTGCCCGGAAAGCTGATCCCCTCCGGCCGCGGCCAGGTCAGCCAGGTCGCACACTGGCGCTCAAACTCCGCCGGAAACGTCCAGCCCATCTCCAGGGGCGTCTGTGCCGGGTTGACATGCGAACGCGTCGAGGACGTGCTTGATCGACTGGCCATAGCCCGTTTGTAGGCACCCGCACCCCCGCGTGGAGCAGGTTTTCAACCTGCTCACTCCCCCACCCCCCACTCACGCGCCGACGCCGCCAGCCACCACCCGCCCTTCGACCGTCACCACCACCTCGTCCTGCCGCGCCGGTGCATCGGCATGGTCGTCCTCGCATGTGCAGATCGGAATCCCCCGGTGCACCAGCAGCAGCAGTGAGTGCGCCACCACCAGCAGCGTGCCACCCTCGTGCCCAAGCACGCCCATCCACAGCGGCATCTGCCAGCCATTGAGGCTGCCGATCACCACCGCACACGCCATGATCACCATCGCACCGATCGCAAAGACCAGGTTGATCGCAATCGTCCGCCGCGCCCGCCGCGCCAGCCCCACCGCCCAGGGCACCGCGCTGAGGTCATCATTGAGCAGCACGATGTCGGCATTCTCCAGCGCCGCATCGCTCCCGATGCTGCCGATCCCGATCGCCACATCCGCCGCCGCCAGCGCCGGCGCGTCATTGACGCCATCACCAATCACACCCACGCCCGTGCGGCTGCCGCCACCCGTGCCCCCATCCACCCGCGCCTGCTGCTTCAGCCGCTGCACCTGCGCCACCTTGTCACTGGGCAGCAGTTCGGCGTGGAACTCATCGAGCTTCAGCGTCGCCGCGACGCGCCCGGCCGTCAGGCGATTGTCACCCGTGAGCATCACCACCGGTCGCACGTCCAGCTCATGCAGCCGCGGCACAAGGCAATCCGCCCCCGGCCGCACCGCATCACTGAGGATGAACACCGCCGCCTGCTGATCATGCACGCACACCACCGCGATGCGCCCCTGATGCTGCACCGTCGCCAGCACATCGCGCACGTGATTGCGCAGGCACACCGGGATCAGTTCCCCCGTGTGCGCCATGCTGCCCAGCCGCGCCTCGGCCCCATCCAGCCAGCCCGAGACTCCACGCCCCGTGACGTTTTTCAGTTCACTCACCGGCGCCGGCATGACGCCCGACCGCTTGGCTTCCGCCACGATCGCCTCGGCAATCGGATGCGTGCTGGCCGCCTCCAGCGCGCTGGCCACCGCCAGCAGGTGCGTCGGCTCGCTCCACGCAATCGCCCGCACCTCGCGCACGCTCGGGCGGCCGACGGTCAGCGTCCCGGTTTTGTCAAACGCAATCGCCCGCAGCCGCGACAGTCGCTCAATCGCCTGCCCGCCCTTGAACAGCACCCCCCCGCGCGCCGCACGGCTGATCGCCGCGAGCGTCGCCGTCGGCGTCGCAATCACGAGCGCACAGGGGCTCATGACGATCAGCAGCGCAATAGCCGTATACGCCGCGTCCTTCACCTCGCGCCCCAGCCCCAGCCACCACACGCCAAAGACTGTCAGGCTCACGCTCAGCACGACAATCGTGTACGGTCCGCTGAGTTTGTCGATCAACTGTTGCACCGGCTCGCGCTGGGCCTGCGCCTGCGTCACCAAGGCCAACACCTTCTGCAGGCTGCTCTCCTTGGCCGCCCGCGTCACGATCGCCTCGACGGGGTGCTCGACATTCACCGTCCCGGCAAACAGTTCATCACCCACGCCGACATCCCGCGGCTGGCTCTCGCCGGTGATCGTCGATTGATCCACACTCGTCTCGCCCAGCACCACCCGCGCATCAGTCGGCACCTGCTCCCCCGGTGCGATCCGCACACGATCACCCACCACCAGCGCCTCGGGCGATCGTGCGACAAACTCACCCAGGCCCGCCCCCCCCGCTCCGCCA
>JALOQT010000236.1 GCA_025453375.1 Phycisphaerales bacterium
TGGGCTTGGTCGCGGCGGCTGGGCTAGCGTCGCCCGGGCTGGCAGGCGGGATTGATCTCTGCGACGTCAAGCAGATGGGCATGCCGGACTTTGATCAGCGGCGATCGGGCTTGACTGGCAACGGCGGTGTGCACTGCGTGCCGACGAGCATGTCGAACATCCTGGGATACTTTGCGATCCATGGGATTCCGCAGGCGTTTCCGGGGGTGAACACGCTGTGGGGGCAGGAGGATTACTCGCAGATCACGATCAACATCCTGACGCTTGGTGTGTTCATGGACACCAGCCTGCCGGATGGGACGAATGGTAACGATGGATTTGACGGAATGAAGACGTGGATCGACACGAGGGCTCCGGGGAAGATCGGGTTGATACGCATCTCCGGCGGGGGGGTGAACCCGGCGTTCATCAGCATCTATCGCAACATCCTCGGCGGGTACATCGCCCCGTGCTATGGGCGATATCGCGATGACGACAACAACAATGTGTGGGATCGCGATGGCGGGCACTGCGTGACGCTGCATCGGCTGCGGTTTGCGTGCAGCAACGTGCCGGAGATGTCGGTGCGTGATCCGGCGACGGATGAGGGGAATGTGACGAATCGGCTGACGCAGCAGTCGCCGTTTACGGTGCGGACGTTCAACATCTCCAAGTGGACGGGCAACTTGAGCGGGACGACGCGGACGCGCTGGCGGATTGAGCCGGCGGCGTCGGATGTCTATGCGTTGTTTGACAGCATGTATGTGCTGGTGCCGCTGGTGCAGTTGACGGCCAGCGGGCAGAACGTGGTGATTGCGCCGGCGGTGCCACTGGTGAATCAGGATCCACCCTCGCCGGTCAACACGGGCAGTGCGGTGCTGAATCACCAGTTGGCGTCGGATCTGGCGTCGGTGACGGTGGTGCACGGCAACGCTGGGGGCACGCCGACGACAATCCGGCAGGTGAGTCTGCTCGATGGCTCGCGGCGGGTGCTCGGGTCGACGACGAGCAAGCAGATTGCACACGGGCGGCGCGGGCAGGTGTACTTCATTGACGGGAACCAACTGGTGTGTGTGGACAGCACGCCACTGCCGCCGCTGCCGCCGATTGAACTGGCGCGGGTGACGCTGCCTGGCGTGCCGGAGGGGCTAGCGGTGGACCCGGTGACGGATCAGGTGTGTGTGGCGATTGCGGCGGGGGTGGCGGGGCCGCGGCTGGCGCGGTTCAGCAAGACGCTCAGCCCGATTGCCACGAACTTCTATCCGGCGATTGGCGGCACGGGTGAACTGAAGATCAAGCCCGGGCCGCAGAGCGGGCAGTGGCGATTGGGGCGTGTTGGTGGGCCATCAGTGCGGACGATTCTGCCGCCCGGGACGCCGACGGGGAGTTTCACCAACGGCGCGATGATTGACCTGCCGGGGACGGACACGCTGCAGGACTTCAACTTCCACTCTGGTGAACTGGTGTATTCGACGCCGGTGGTTGGCACGCCGAACTTCGTGACTCGGGCGGCGAAACAGGATGTCAATGGGCGATGGGTGAGCCATCCGGATCATCCGTTCTTCAACCGGCCGGGCGGGGGAGTGATGTCGTTCATGACGCACATGGACATGTTTGACCCTGCGCTGGATGGGCCGATTGATCAGAGCATCGGGCCGGCGGTGGACTTGATCGCGCTGACGGGGCCGTCGGTGCCGGATTGCGTGGCGGATGTTGCGGGCGCGAACCAATGGCCGGAGCCGGATGGCGAGTTGACGGCCGATGACATCATCGTGTTCCTCGCGCGGTACTTCCGCGGGGATGGTCGGGCGGATGTGGCGGGGGCGAATCAGGCGCCGACACCGGATGGGCAGTTCAGCGCCGATGACATCATCGTGTTCCTGAACCGGTATTTCATCGGGTGTTGAGGCCCGATGGGCGTGATCGAATCCTGGCGCGGCGGGTGATGCCGCGGCGCTGGGTTGCGGAGAGTGATGGGCGCGGAGGGGGTGGCGTGCGGCGGCTGCGCGCCGGCATGTGAAGGCGCGATCAGTCGATCGGGATGCCTTTGGCCTTCATCTGTTCGCGCACGGGGGCTTCGTAGGGCGTGCCGGTGAGCGCGCGGGCGTGGCGGATCATGCCCTCGCGGTCCTTGCGGGCCTCGGCCAGATCCCACGCGAGGGTGATGGGCATGATCGCGGCGTCGTCCTTGGGGCCGAAGGCTTCGCGCGAGCGGATGACAAGCTGCTCGACTTCGATGGCGGCTTCGTCGAGGCGGCCGAGCTGCACGAGCAACGCGGCGTGCAGGCCCATCGCGTCGAGCGTGTCGCGATGCGTCGAGCCGAGGCGCTGGGTGCGGGCGTCCAGGGCGAGCTGGGCGTCCTGGAGTGCGGCATCGAGCCGGCCTTCGCGGGCGAGGAACTTGGCACGGGTCGCATGGCTGGAGGCGGTGCTGGGGTGCTGCGGGCCGAGAACTCTTTGGCGGGCGACGATGACTTCCTGGAGCAGCACGATGGCTTCGGCGGTGTTGCCGAGCTCGCCTTGATAGGTGGCCATGTTGTGGCGGCTGACGAGCGTCTCTGGATGGTCGGGGCCGAGGCGGGCGACGCGCGAGGCATGCAGATCGGTGGCGATCTTCAGAGCGGCGTCGCGCTGGCCGAGTTCTTCGAGATCGACGGCGAGGTCATTGCGAATGCGATCGAGGCGCAGGTCATCGGGCGGGAGCGTCTGCTGCATCGTGGCTAGGAGCTTCTGGAAGCAGGCGACAGCTTCGGTGCGGGCTTCGGCGGAGTGCGGCGCGTGCTGGCCGGTGCCGAGCCAGATGGACATGGCTTCGATGCTGTAGCCGGACTCGAGGGCTGCCTGAAGCTGGGCGGGCGTGCCCGTGGGCATCGCGGCGTGGATCTCTCGGGCGCGCTGGACGTGCGGACGGGCGAGGTCGGGCGTGTCGAGCTTGATGGCGGCTTGGGCGAGCAATGAGCGGGCTTCGATCATCGCGCTGGCGAGGTGGCCGATGTCGTCATCGGTGTCGGGGCGATGGCCATTGGCGGCGACACTGTCGAGCAGGTCGATGACGCGCTGGGCGTGCTGCAGGGCGAGTTGATAGTCGCCAAGTTCGAGGCGGGTTTGGCCGAGGGTGCTGAGGACTGTGGCCTTGGCGTAGTCGTCACGCGGGCCGATCGATGGCGTGTTGCTGGCGGTCAGTTCGGCTTCGGCGGTGGTGAGCAGCTCACGGACGGTCAGATCGCGGCCGCGGGATTCGCTCGGGCTGGCGGAGGTCAGAACGCGGCGGAGGAGGCGGGTGGCGGTGCGGGCGCTGGCTGCCTCCTGCGCGGCGGCCTGACGCTGGGCCTCGGCGCGGCGGGCCTGCCAGGCGGTGGTAGCCAAGCCAGCGGCAAGGGTGAGCACGACGGCGGATGTTCCGATGACAAGGCCCTTGTGCGCGGCGAGCCAGCGCGTGCCGACGTGCTGATAGCGCGCGTCGGGGTCGCGGGCGAGGGCCTTGCGGAGGATGGCGTGCAGTTCGCGGGCGATCGGTGCGGGTTGCCGCAGCGGAATATCCGCAGGGTGATCGGCGATGGCGGCGGCGCGCAGCGCGTCGGTGATGGACAGGTCATCAAAGCGGCGAAGGGGGCGGTGGGTGAAGAGTTCGTAGGCGATGACGCCGATGGCGTAGATGTCGCTGCGGGCGTCGACGCGGTGCTGGTCGCCGGCGGCTTGCTCGGGGCTCATGTAACCGAGGGTGCCGATGATCGCGGCGGTGTCGTTGGGATCGATATCGGTGGAGATCAGTCGGGCGACGCCGAAGTCGAGGACTTTGATGGTGCCATCGGTGGTACGCAGGACGTTGGAGGGTTTGAGGTCTCGGTGAATGACGCCGCGCTGGTGGGCGTGGGCGACGGCGTCGCAGAGATCGATGAGGCAGCGGATGGTGGTGTGGATATCGGCGGAGGTGATGGCTTCGTCGAGCCGCTGGCCGTCGACATACTCCATCGCGAGGTAGCCGACGTCGGCGGTCAGTGGCGTGCGCGAGGTGTTCAGCAGGGTGGCGTTGGCCATGCCAGCATCGAAGATGCGGGCGATGCCGGGGTGCGTGAGCATGGCCAGCACGTCGGCCTCGTAGGAGAAACGTGCGGCCAGTGCATCGGGCTGGCGCGGGGCGTGGGGCGTGCGTGGTAGGATGAGTTTGATGGCGACTTCGCGACGGGGCTGGTCCTGCGTGGCGCGATAGACGGCGCCGTGCCCGCCGCGGCCGAGGAGGGCAGAGAGCGTGTAGCGGCCGATGCGCTGGGGCAGGAGGAGGTCAAGCTTCTCGGTGGATGTGGCGTGTGCAACGCCGATGCGCGAGGCGACACCGGCGATGGAGGCGTCAAGCAGGCCGCGATGGCTGTCGGCAGCCAGGAGCGATTCGAGTTCGTCGGCCAGCGCGGGCGTTCGGCTGCGCAGATCGCTGAGGAACTCGACGCGGGATTCGACGGCCAGCGCGCGGGCCTGGCCAAAGAGCGTGACGAGATCGTGATGATGCGATGCATCGCCGGTCGGGTCGGGCGGGAGGTTCATGAGGTGCCTCCGGCGGGCGGGGTGGTGCGGGTGCGGCGCATTTCGGCAGTCAGCCATGCGCGGGCGAAGGCCCAGTCGTTCTTGACGGTGGCGGCGGAGCGGCCGAGCACTTCGGCGGTCTGCTCGACAGTCAGTCCGGCGAAGAAGCGGAGCATGACGACATCGTGCTGACGCGGGTCGCGCTGGGCGAGTGACTGCATGGCGGCGTCGAGGGCCAGCAGTTCATCGGAGGTGCTGGTCGATGAACTGGCCGTCGCGGTGTCGGTGTCGATCGCGTGGATCGTCAGTTCCGGGGTGAGGTGGTCGAGGGAGCGGCCGTCGGTCCGGATGCTGGCGGTGGCGCGGACGTGGCGGGCGCGGTCGATGAGGATGCAGCGCATCGCGCGGGCGGCGGCGCTGAAGAAGTGCCCGCGGCTTTGCCACGTGACTTCACGGCTCTGGGCGCGGCTGCCTAGCAGGCGGACGTAGACCTCGTGGACGAGGGCGGTGGCTTGCAGCGTGTGGCCGGGGCGCTCGTGGCTCATCATGCCGCGGGCCATGCGGCGGAGTTCGTCGTAGAGCAGGGGGAAGAGTTCGTCGGTGGCGTTG
>JALOQT010000237.1 GCA_025453375.1 Phycisphaerales bacterium
GATGCGGCGGAACGTCTCGCCCGGCTGCACCGCGTGCATCTTGTCATTCTTCGGATCAATCTCCACGTCCGTGCCCGTCGGGCGCTCGGCCCCGCTCGTGGCCGCAACGCCCGCAGCCCGCCCCGCCCGCGGAGCAGCAGCCGGAGCCGGGGCTGGAGCCGGAGCCGGGGGTGGCATGGCGGCATCCCCACCACGCGTCAAGCGCGGCGCGGACGTCTGTGACGACGCCGTCAGCGACGGAAGCCCACCACCCTCAACCTCGACCATCGCCACGTTCACTGGAGCCGGCGCGGGCGGCGACACCACCGGCAACTCCGCCTCGGCCGAGGGCCGGCTGACAAACACGTTGTTGGCACCGGGGGCAACGCCGCTGGTCGGCACCTCGCTCGGCGCGTTCTGCTGGGCGACGCTGCCGGTGGAAATCCGAACGCCCGGCTCGGTCGTGCCGATCAGGACATCCTGCTGATCCGTCCGCGCGCGCGAGCGATGATCGCCCAGGAGCAGCCCGAGGAACAGCATGACCGCAAACGCCGCCAGCACCACAACCTTGACTTCAGTCTTCACGGGTCGGTCTTCCTTGACTGGATCACTACCGGATCGGGCCGTCTCCATCTCCACCGCCACCGGGCGCTGAAGGAGTGAGCCCGCACCTTGACGCTCCGCGTCAACGATATGAGCCTGGGTTCCCGCCGGTTCGACCATACCAACGGGTATCGGCGAACTTGAGCCGGAACCCGCAACATCCGCAAGATTGGCACAATTCACCGGCCGACCTTGCGCGTCGGGGCGACCTGCGCACGTCCGTGTCGGTTATGTGCAAGACCGGACAACGCTTACCCCACCTGCTCGAACCGCCCGCCCCCTCCGCATACCCTGACTCCTTCCAACCGGACCGTCATATCCATTGTCGATACGACGATTCCCGCATCCCTCCGTGTTCTGCCCGACCTCGCCCCAGCCAGCCCATGCTCGACACCCTTCTTCTGCTCGCCCAGACCACCGACGCGACGGCCGCGGCCCAAACCGCCGCCCAAGCCGCGACGCACGCCGCCGCCAGCCTCAAGATCTGGGCCTACGTCGCGTTCATCGCGCTGGTGCTGGTCTTCCTGGCTCTGGACCTGGGCGTCTTCCATCGCGAGGCGCACGAAGTCAAGATGAAGGAGGCCATCACCTGGAGCATCGTCTGGCTGACCTGCGGCCTCTCCTTCACCGCCTTCGTCTACTTCGCCTATCAGCACCACTGGCTGGGCCTGGGGCTTGAGACGCCGATGTACAACCCGGCGTACGACAAGGACATCCCGGGCAGTAAACTGATCATGACCGGCGAGGTCACTGGGGCCATCGCCGCCAAGCAGTATCTCACCGGCTACCTCATCGAGAAATCCCTCTCGATGGACAACATCTTCGTCATCGCGCTGATCTTCTCGTTCTTCGCTGTGCCGGCGAAGTATCAGCACCGCGTGCTGTTCTGGGGCATCATCGGTGCACTACTGATGCGTGGCATCATGATCTTCCTCGGCGGGTCCTTGATCATGAAGTATCAGTGGGTCCTGATCATCTTCGGCCTCTTCCTGGTCTTCACCGCCCTGAAAATGGCCCTGATCAAGGGCAACGATGACGTCTCGGACAACATCGTCGTGCGGCTCTGCAAGAAGGCCTTCCGCATCACCGAGTTCTACGACGGGCAGAAGTTCTTCACCAAGCGGACCGTCAAGCCCACCTACTCGATCGTCAACGGCAAAGAAGTGATGGACCCGCCCCCGCCCGGCAGCCTCAGCGTCAAGTCCGCCATCACGCCCCTGTTCCTGACCCTCGTCCTCGTCGAAATCACCGACCTGATCTTCGCCGTCGACAGCATCCCGGCGATCTTCGCCATCACGCCCGACCCCTTCATCGTCTTTACGAGCAATATCTTCGCGATCCTCGGCTTGCGAGCGCTCTACTTCTGCCTCGCTGCCCTCATCGCCAAGTTCCGATTCCTCAAGCCCGCGCTGATCCTGATCCTCGGGTTTGTCGGCGTCAAACTGCTGCTCCTGAGCGTCCCACCATACCTCAGCTTCTTCGGCCGAGTGATTGGCCAGACGTGGGATTCCTCCAACCCCATCAAGATCGATACCTCTATCTCTCTGGCCGTCGTCCTGGGCACCCTCACCCTGGCGGTCGTCCTCTCGATCTTCCTGCCCGCCAAGGCCGAGAACACGCCCGCGACCCCGGCCAAGTAACCCCGCAGGCCACCCTCACCCCGGCCACCACCCGGCCAGCATCGCCTCGGGTTTCAACCTGTTCGGTCTCTAACGCCTGGGCAAACTCGCTCAGGCGTTTTCTTTCTGACGCCCATTGGCACAACGCCTCCGGGTTTCCCATCTTCTCATCAAGCCCGTGCCAGGCGTCTGGCATGGGCGGAGGCAACCCCGGACTGTTCATGTAATCATGCTTACCCACATCTTGCGCCTGGCCGGCAGACTCGACCCCTCCCCGACGTGCTCCACCCGCGATGCTCGCAGCTCGCAGGCCACGCACGCCCCCCAACCCTCTGCCAGCCGCTCCCTGCGGCGCACGATGAACCGCCCCCAGCACGCCGGCCTGGCCACCTTCGATCGCCTCGAAGAGCGCGTGCTCCTCTCCGTCACGCCCTTCATCCGCGGCTCGGATGCTGCTGACCACCTCTTTTCCGTCGGCCCCGCGCCGGTCGTCCAGACCATCACCTCTGGCACCACCCACTTCCGCAACGGCGCCATCACCGCCGCCAGCGACGGCAACAACGCCGGCATCTTCGATGGCACCAGCAACAACGGCCAGGCCGTCTCGCGTCTGACCGACTTCCTCAACGACCCGCGCTTCAGCGGCGTCCGTGGCGGCGGCTTCTCCTCGGTCATCATCGACACCGGCCTCAACGCCAGCCACCCCTTCTTCGGACCCGACGCCAACAACGACGGCCGCGCCGATCGCGTCCGATGGGTCCAGAACTTCGCCGGCTCCGGCGGCACGACCGACTTCAACGGCCACGGCTCAAACGTCGCCGGGGCCATCGGCAGCAGCGATCCCAGCGCCCCGGGCATGGCCAGCGAAGCGGGCATCATCGGCCTGCGCGTCTTTGATTCCAACGGCAGCGCCTCCCTCCGCAATGTTGAAGCCGCCCTGCAGTGGGTCATCGCCAATCGCGACGCGCACAACATCGTCTCGGTCAATCTCTCGCTCGGCGACGGCATGCGCTACAGCCAGCCGACGACCAACCCGATCCTCTCCGACGAACTGGCCACGCTGGCCAACCTGGGCGTCATCGTCGTCGCCGCCGCTGGCAACTCGTACTACGACTTCAGCGGCCAGGTCGGCCTGAGCTATCCGGCCGCCCACCCGAACGTCATCAGCGTCGGCGCGGTCTTCGGCAACACCGGCGGGTCGTTCACCTAC
>JALOQT010000238.1 GCA_025453375.1 Phycisphaerales bacterium
GAGCAGGTCGTCAAGGGCATGCTCACACAGGCCGAAGCGGTCGACGGCATCGCCCGACGCGGCGTCATCCTCGCTGGCCTCACCAAGCTCAAGCAAATCTGCAACCACCCGCTGCTGTACCTCAAGCAGGACCTTGATGACGACGGTGCCCCTGTCACGCCCATCGGCCCCGCCCCGATGGCGCGATCGGGCAAGTCCACGCGACTGGTCCAGATGCTCGAAGAGGTCGTCGCCAGTGGCGGCCAGGCCCTCGTCTTCACTCAGTTCCGCACCATGGGCGAAATGCTCGCCCCGATGCTCCGCCACGAGCTTGATCGCGAAGTCCTCCTCCTGCACGGCGGCACCAGCGCCAAGGACCGCGATGCACTTGTCGCCCGATTCCAGAAAGGTGACGGCTCGGCCCCGATATTCGTCCTCAGCCTCAAGGCCGGTGGCGTCGGCTTGAACCTGACGGCGGCGAATCACGTCTTCCACTTCGACCGCTGGTGGAATCCGGCCGTCGAGAATCAGGCCACCGACCGCGCCTTCCGCATCGGCCAGACGCGCACCGTGCAGGTGCACAAGTTCGTCGTCGCCGGCACGCTCGAGGAAAAGATCGACCAGATGATCGAAGCCAAGTCCGGCCTGGCGGACAACGTCATCGGCTCCGGCGAGTCGTGGCTGACCGAACTGAGCCTCTCGGCCCTGCGCGATGTGCTGGCCCTGCGTGATGATGCGATTGAGAGCGATGTGGTCGATGTCTCGTCGGCCGTTGCCGGCATGGAGGATGAGCCATGAGCACCGCCGACGATCGCAAACCCGCTTCGCCCGATGCCGCCGCATCGCGAGCGCCGTCCGGCGGTGAGCTGCCCGGCATGAGTGTCGAAGCCGCGGCGCAGTATCGCCCTGCTCTGCCCGGGCAATATGTCCCCCGCGCAGCGATGCCCAGCACGCATCCGCGCAAGGTCAAAGGTGGGATCAAGCTCACCAGCAAGAGCGGCCCGGTCAGCAGCGCCTGGTCCGCCCATCGCTGGATGCGCCTCGTCGAAGACCTCGCCGCCCCCAACGCGATGGCCGAGGGCCTGCTCTATGCCCGCACTGGCCAGACACGCACGCTGACGGTGCAGTCCGGCAAGATCATCGCGGCCGTTCAGGGCCGCATGCCCTACGCCTATCAGGTTCAGATCGCCCTGCCGACGCTGACTGCCCAACAGTGGGACAAGGTCCTCACCAGCATGCTTGACGAGGCCCGCCACCTCGCGGGCCTGCTCGGCGGCGAAGTGCCCCCCAACATCGAAGACCTCTTCAGCCCACTGCGCCTCCGCCTCTTCCCGCAGGAACAGCCGGACCTGACCGTCTCGTGCAACTGCGGGCAGTGCGGGCCCGGCGGCACCGCTGGCAGCGGATGGTGCAAGCACGTCGCCTGCGTCATGACGCTCATCGCCGAGCGCCTCGGGGCCGACACGTTCCTGATCTTCCAGCTTCGCGGCATGGGCCGCGAGGCACTGCTTGACGAACTGCGCCTCCGCCGCGCCGCAGGGCCAAAGGGTGCACAGCCCGGAAGCACGCCCGGCCAGAGCACGCCAGGCACGCCGGCAACGGGGCCTTCAGTCAATCGCCCGGTCGCGGCATATCTGCCGCGCCTGCCGGGCGTCAGCGACATTGGGTGCCCCCCGCTGGAGGCGTGCGCGGAGCACTTCTGGTCCGCCCAGGATGCGACGTCAACATCGGCCGCTGGAAGCGGTTCATCACTGCGCGACTTGGACCTGACGATGAAGATGCCCGCCGTCAGCCATCCGCTGCTGCGCCGCCTCGGGCCCAGCCCGTTTGACCCCGGCGCCGGGGCGAAGTTCCCGCTCGTCGGCCTGCTGGCCACGTGCTATGACCTGATCACCGAGCACACGCTGCGTGCTGCCCGCGGCGAGGCGACGCCGCCGAATTCGCCCGATTCTGACGCGTCATGACACGCGCGATCATCGCCAGCGTCAGCGCTCTCTCCTACGCTCCTCGCGCATGATGCTCTGGCTCTGGACCGCGCTGGGCGTGCTGATGCTCCTGCTCATGGCCGGGGAGTGGCTGCTGCTGCGCTATGGCCGCCCGGCCGTGCGCCCGGCCGAGGCGCTGACTGGGCTGATCGTCTGGGTCGTCATCGCCGTCATTGGCTTTGCCACGCTCATCGGCTATGCCTATGAGACAGACTTCAAGGCGATTAACCAGGTGATCGAAAGCGTCACCCCCCTGCTCGGCACACCTGCCGACATCAAACGCCTCTCCGGCACCGAAGCCTGGACGCAGTTTCTCACCGCCTATCTCACCGAACTGACATTGACGCTCGACAACGTCGCGGTGCTGGCATTGCTGTTTGCGTATTACCGCCTCACGCCTGCGCAGATCAGCCGCGTGCTGTTCGTCGGCATTCTCGCCTCGCTAGTCATCCGCCTCGTGCTCATCCTGCTGGGGGCCGAGCTTCTCGCGGCATATTCGTGGTTCGTCTACGTCTTTGCCGCGCTCCTGCTCGTCGCGATGCTCCGCACCTTGCTGTTGCCCGACCAGCAGACTGATTTCTCCCGCCGCGGCCTGACGCGCCTCGTCCGCCGCTTTATCCCCCTTGGCCCGCAGGGCGAGGGCACGCACTGGCTGACACGTGCAAACGGCCGCACCGTCGGCACGCCGATGCTGCTATGCGCCATCGTCGCGGGCGTTGCGGATATCACCTACACCGCCGACAGCATCCCCGCGGCATTTTCCATCACGCAGGACCCGTTCCTCGCCTTCGCGGCCCAGGCGATGGTGCTGCTGAGCGTCCGCAGCCTGTACTTCGCCGTCGCCCCCGTGCTGGGCCGGCCTCGATACCTCAAACTCGTGCTCGTCTTCCTGATGGGCTTCATCGCGGTCAAGACCATGGGCTGGGCGGGCAGCAAGATCGCGACGGAAATCTCGCTGGGCGTGGCCGCCGCCGCGCTGGTGACGGTCCTCTGGGGTTCATACTCCGCCACTCGCCGCGCCGCACGCGAAGCAGGATTGGCTGAAGGTGCGGTGATTGATGGCGGCGCCGGCATCCTCGCCCCGCGCCCCGCCCCGCTGGAGGACATGGCCGAGGCCGCGCTGGCCGCCAAGCGAAACTTCCGCAAGATGATGATCCTCATCGCCGGCACCGCGGTGATCATCTTCGCCATCATCATCGCCCCCCTGCCCGGCCCCGGCCCGACGGTGCTGATCCCCATCGGCGTGGCGATCCTCGCCACCGAGTTCGTCTGGGCCAAGACGCTCTTCGACCGCGGCAAGGCCCTGGCCCTGCGCGTCACCGATCGGTCAGACCGCATCAGCAAGGCCCTGCCACGATGGGTCGCCGTGCCGGCGCTCCTGGCGTTCTACGGCTTCTGGACCGCCGCCTACTTCGGATGGTGGAACAACTTCTACCCCGGCCTC
>JALOQT010000239.1 GCA_025453375.1 Phycisphaerales bacterium
GGGGGGTCGTGGGGGTGGGCCTGGGTGCGGAGGTAGTCGGTGCTGCCGGACATCCGCACGCGCTTGCCGAAGAGGTGGGCTGTCGGATAGCGGGATTTGTCCATGGCGGCAAAGTCGAACTCGTCTGCCGCGCGGGTGCCGGCGGGGTGGCCGGGCTGGCCTACCCCACGGCCATAGTCCCAGGCGCGGGCGATGGCGTCGCCCGGGAACTCCTGGGCCAGTTCGGACGGGTCTGCACCCCAGTCCGGCACGCGGCCGAGGGGCGTGTTCTCGCGCTGGAAGGGCCAGGAGATGAACGAGACGTAGTGCCCGAACGGCGAGGTCGGCTGGGAGGCGGAGGAGGCGGAGGAGGCGGCTTGGCCATGCAGCAGGCCCGCACTTGGGCTGGCACCGGCCTCGCGCAGGATGCGGTCCTGCCAGTGGCGGACCATGTGCATGTGGTGGACGCGGTCGGCGTAGCCCTCGATGTGGCCGAACATCATCGTCGCGCTGGTGAACATGCCCAGCGTGTGGGCGACGTACATCGTCGTCAGCCACGCGTCGGCATCGCACTTGCCCAGGCCGATCTTGCGGCGGACGGGAGCGGAGAAGATCTCGCCGCCGCCGCCGGGGAGGCTGTCGAGGCCGGCGTCCTTCAGGCGGACGAGTACCCAGCGGATCTTCTCTTCGAGGTTGGCCCCTGGCGGGTCAAAGAAGTGGACGAACTCGATCATCTCCGGCGGGCTGAAGGCGTGAATGTGAATGTGCGGGAACTTGGCCTTGATGCCGCGGAGAAGGTCGGTGTACCAGGAGAGGGGCAGAGCGGGGTTCATGCCGCCTTGCATGAGGATCTGCGTGCCGCCGATGGCGGAGAGCTCGGCGATCTTGTCGTGAACCTGCTCGGGGGTGAGGGTGTAGGCGTCGGCCTCGTGCCCGTCGCGGCGGAAGGCACAGAAGGTGCACTTGGCGTTGCAGACGTTGGTGTAGTTGATGTTGCGGTCGATGACGTAGGTGCGGATGGTGTCGGCGTGAATCGCCCGTGCCCGCGTGTCGGCCAGGCGGCCCAGGTCCATCATCGGCGCCTGGCGGAGCAGATCAAGCCCCTGCTGCGGCGTGAGGCGCGCGGCACCGGCGGCGACGGCCTGCAACAGGCCGGTGTCCAGGGCGGGAAGGTGCGGATGCTCGGGCAGGGGTGAGTAGGCCATGATCGCTCCGTGATCGGTCAGACAGGATGGCCTTCGGGCGGGCGGCGGGGCCGCAGGGTGAGGCCGGGTGTGCATCAACGCCGGGCTGGGATTGAAAGCGAAGGCAAGGTGCCCGAAGGTTTCAAGAAACTTTGAAAGTATAGGCGGGCCGACGGGGTGGGCCAGTGGGCAGGGGCCGGGGATCGCTGCCTCACTGGCTCGGGAGGCGGCTGGGGGAGAAGAACGACAGATCGTGGTGCGTGTGGCCGGTGGTGAGCAGGTCGGCGAAGGCTTCGCCGATGACTGGGGCGAACTTGAAGCCGTGGCCGGAGAAGCCGGCGCAGAGCCAGATGCGGGGGGCGATCTGCCCAAGAAGGAAGTGCTGATCGCGCGAGACGGAGTAGTGCGCGATGGCCAAGTTGGTCAGTGAGCCGGCGTCGGGCAAGTAGGCGTCGATGATGCCGCGCAGGTGGTCGCGATCGGCGGGCGTGGGCTGGCGGTCGAGTGTGTCGGGATTGATCGTCGGGCCGAGGTGGTGGTGGGCGACGCGGAAGGCGGTGGCGCGGGGGAGGAGCGGAAAGCCGTAGGCGAGCGAGCCGGGTGCATCCTCTGCGGCCCAGCAAGGATGCACGCCGAGCGCGAAGCGATCGGGATGCGCAGGCGTGATCCAGCCGAGGGGCTGGCGCGTGGCGATGATCGGCGGGGCGGCCAGTTTCGCGTCGCGCAGCAGGCGGCTGGTCCACGCGCCCGTGCAGATTACGACCTGACTGGCGACTCGATCGCACGGCTCACCTGCGGGCGAGCGTGCGTGGACGATGACTTCGGCGGCGCCTTGCGTGAGGTTGGTGACGGGCTGTTCGGTCAGGATCGTGGCGCCTGCGGCGCGGGCGAGGGCGATGTTGGCCAGGACGGCTGCCTCGGGGCGAATCATCCCGGCGTGCGGCTCGAAGACGCAGGACCATGAGGACGGAAACCTCAACGATGGACAGCGAGCAACCGCTTGGGAGGGTGTCAGTGGTTCGATGGGCACGTCGTGCTCGCCAGCGCTGCGGAGCGAGCCGGCGACGACTTCTCCACCCGGAGCCGAGCCATAGATAACGCCCGTCTCGTGATAGAGATCATCTCCAAGCAGCGGGCGGGCGCGGCTGTTGAGATCCAGCCAGCCTGATCGAGCGTGACGCAAGAGTGGGACATACGCCGGGTGCTCGTAATACGCGGTGCGGAACATGCGAGCCTCGCCATGATGCTCGCTGGCGGCGTTGGGGGCCTGACGCTGATCAATCGCCACGACGCCATGCCCACGCTCGGCGAGGCAGCGGGCGATAGACGACCCCATCGTTCCAGCACCGATGACCACGTAAGGGGCGGGCATGATCGGGAGGGTACGGATGAGGCGGATGTGGGTAGATACGAAAAACGGCCCATTGCTGGGCCGTGTTTCACAAATCGGGGTGGCGGGATTTGAACCCACGACCTTTTGACCCCCAGTCAAACGCGCTACCAAGCTGCGCTACACCCCGGGTGGTGTCTGGGCCGTTTCGGGCTCAGGCGGTAGTATAGGCGCGCTGTCGGGCGCGAAGGTGCGGCGCGGGGCGAGGGCGAGTTGGGGTCGTACGATGCGGCTATGTCTGTACGTGCTTCGCCCTCGATGGTGTATCTCGAAACCTTCGGCTGCCAGATGAACGAGCTGGACAGCGAGCTGGTGACCGGTGCGCTGCGGTCATTGGGGTATCGCTTCACGGGTGACCCGCGTCAGGCGGGGGTGGTGCTGTACAACACGTGCTCGGTGCGCGAGCATGCGGAGCAGAAGGTGTGGAGCCGGCTGGGGGAGCTGGCGATTCGCAAGCAGGCCGAGCCGGGGCTGGTCGTCGGGGTGCTTGGGTGCATGGCCGAGCGCGAGGGGGCGGGGCTGATGAAGCGGATGCCGGTCGTCGACGTGATGGTCGGCCCGGCGGAGCTGGACAAGCTGCCCTCGCTCCTGGACAACGCGGTGCGGACCAAGGCGAGCCTGTTGCAAGATGAGCGTCTGAGCCCTGATGACGCGGCGATGGCCCTTGCGTCGGCCGGGCAGGTGGCGCTTCAGGGCGGGGCGTCTCGGCGGAGCAGCACGCTGGCGGCGGCGGCGGATCAGCTCGAGATGCTGGACCTGAGCCGTGCGATCAGCCCGGATGACTATGGCAGCGTGGGCGACGGGCGGAGCGGGCCGGCGGGCTCGGCGTATGTGCGGATCACGCGTGGGTG
>JALOQT010000240.1 GCA_025453375.1 Phycisphaerales bacterium
CCGCTGCCGGTTCATCCAGCAGCAGCACCTTCGGCTCCGTCGCCAGTGCCCGGCAGATCTCCAGCCGCCGCTGGTCGCCATAAGGCAGGTTCTTCGCCTGCTCACGCGCCAGCCGCGACAGGTTGAACACCTCCAGCAGCTCCATCGCGCGCGTCTGCATCGCACGCTCCTGCCGGCAAAAGTGCGGCAGCCGCAGCATCGTGTCCCAGATCGAGTGCCTCCCCCGACAGTGACACGCCAGCATCACATTGTCCAGCACCGAGAGCTCGCCAAATAGCCGAATGTTCTGAAACGTCCGGCTCAGCCCCGCCTTGGCGATCTTGTGCGGCGGCAGCCCATCAATCCGCTGCCCCGCCAGATGAATCGACCCCGTCTGCGCCCGATACACACCCGTCAGCAGATTGAACGCCGTCGTCTTGCCCGCACCATTCGGCCCGATCAGCCCATGCAGCCCATCGCGCGGAATCTGCAAGCTCAGCCCGCTGACGGCCTTGAGCCCGCCGAAGCTGATCCCGATCTCGCGTGCATCCAGCAGCAGGTCGCTCATGCGCTCCCCCCCTTGCCGCCTGTCCGTGCCGCACGCCCGCGCAGATCCCAGATCTCACGCACGCCAAACAACCCCTGCGGCCGCAGCAGCATCACCCCGATCAGCAGCACCGCATACAGAATCAACCGATACTCCGCAATCGGCCGCAGCACCTCAGGCCAAATCGTCAGGATGATCGCCGCCACCCCCGCCCCGCGGATCGACCCCAGCCCCCCCAGCACCACCATGATGATGATCTCAAAGCTCCGCTGGAACCCCGCCTCCGTCGGCGAGAACGGCACGCCCGCGTGCGCCAGCAAGCCCCCCGCGATCCCCGCGAAAAACGCCGCCAGCGTAAACGCCCGCACCTTGTACTTCGTCAGGTCAATTCCCATCGATCGCGCCGCAATCTCATCCTCGCGGATCGACAGAAACGCCCGCCCGCTGCTGCTCTCCTTGATCCGATACGCCACCAGGCACGTCACCGCCGCGAGCATCCAGATCCACAGGTTCGTCGCATACGTCGGCACACCCTCAAACCCCAGCGACCCATTCAGCGGCACCGTCGCCAGCGTCCCCAGCGGGTCATTTCGAAACGCCTCCACCGCCGCCGGATCCTTCCCATTGACCTGCTGCCCAGTCAATTGCAGGACGACGCGCACAATCTCACCAAACCCCAGCGTCACGATCGCCAGATAGTCCCCCCGCAGCCGCAGCGACGGCAACCCGACGACAAACCCCAGCGCCGCGCTCACCCCCGCCCCGGCGATCAACCCGATGAACATGAACACATGCCCGCCCGACAGCCACCCCTCCTGCGCCGTCGCCGTGCCATACTGCCACAGTGACGCGTAATACGTCACGCTCGCCGCGACATACCCGCCCACCGCCATGAACCCCGCATGCCCCATGCTGAACTGCCCGGTAAACCCGTTGACGATGTTCAGCGACACCGCCGCGATCACAAACACGCCCACCTGCCGCATCACGCTGCTCGGATACGGCCCCAGCACATCGGCCAGCAGCATCATCGCCAGCCCCACCCCGATGCACGCCAGCCAAGGCACCACCATCAGCCCCGCACCGGGCCGACGCTGATCCTGCTGCATGATCGAAGCGAGTGAGGACATAAAAGACGTGAAACGTGAGACGTGAGCGAAAACTCCCCTAGACCTTCTCCCGGACCGCCGCCCCCAGCAGCCCATTGGGCCGCAGCAGCAGCACCGCAATCAGCACCGTAAACACATACACATCCTGCAGGCTGATCCCCAGCCCCGGCTTCCCGCCCAGGCTCGTGATGATCCGGTCGCTGTAAAACCCGCCAAAGAACTCAATCCCCGCAATCAAAAACCCGCCCAGTACCGCCCCGCGGATGTTGCCAATCCCGCCCACCACCGCCGCCACAAACGCCTTCAGCCCCAGCAGCACCCAGATCTGGTGCGCCGGCTGATTCAGCCCCGGATACTTCTGCGCGTAGAGCACCGCCGCAATCGCCGCCAGCGCCGTGCCGAGCACAAACGTCAAACTGATGATCGCGTTGACGTTGATTCCCATCAGCGCCGCGTTGTCAACATTGAAGCTCAGTGCCCGCATCCCGCGCCCAAACCGCGTGCGGAACACCAGCACCTCCAGCCCCAGCATGATCGCCACCGCCAGCGCTACGATGATCACATCCACCAGGTTGATCGCCACCGTCGGCGACCGCACCAGCCGATACGACGCCCCCTGCATATCCGCCGGATTCCGCCGCGGCTGCGTCTGCAGTTCATCACTCGGCCCATAAGTCCCCGCCGGGCTGCTGATCTTCAGCACCTCCCGCCGCGCCTGTCCCTCCGCCCCACCCTCCGCCGTCACTCGAAGCACCTCAAGCTGATACGTCCGCCCCTCGCTCAGCGTCGCCGCCGCGTCCAGTTTCACAAACCCGCGCCGTGACCCGCCGCTCAGCGTCCCCTCCGCCAGCGTCGTGTCATTCAGCACGCCCGTCGGCAGCAACGCCGGCATGCTCTTGGGCGTCGCGCCAAACGGCACCGTCGCCAGCGGCCGATCCCCATCCCGCGCCACCACCCCGCCCGTGAGCTGCCCCGTGTTCTGCAGCAGCAAACTCACGCCAATAGCCGTGATCAGCACATTCAGCCGCGGCGCCTTGCGCAGCGGCCGATACGCAAACCGCTCAATCACATACCCCATCGTCCCGCACACCGCAATCGCCAGCAGCAACACCACCACAATCGACCACCAAGGCTGCGCACTAGCGCCAGTCGTAGTCCCGATCACCGTCGCCGCCGTAAACCCCGTCCACGCCCCGAGCACGAAGATATCCGAGTGCGCAAAGTTGATGAACTTCAGCACCCCATACACCAGCGTGTAGCCCAGCGCCAAAAGCGCGTACAGCGACCCGACGGTAATCGTGGTCGTCAAGGTTTGCAGGAACTCAGTCACGGTCGGGCAGTCCGCGAGATCGAGTGTCAACAGGCAAGTTCAACTTCGCCCCGCGGCTCACATCATCGCACCGCAAGGCCTGCACACGCAGGGGGCCGAGTTTAGCAGACCGCCGCGCCGATTGCACGCCGCGATCCCCGCCAACCCCTCACCCACCCCACACCCCCACATCACCCATGCTTCCGCGCAAAGTCGCGCAGGAACCCCGCCAGGATCTCCGCCCCCTCCTGCGGCATCGCGTTATACAAACTCGCCCGCATCCCGCCCGCCGCACGATGCCCAGCCAGGCCCACCAGCCCCGCCCCCGTCGCCTCAGCGATCAACTTCTGATCCATCGCCTCACCCGCCCGGCAGCGAAAAACCACGTTCATCAGCGACCGATCCGCCACCCGCGCATGCCCAATGTAGAACTCCTTGGCCGCATCCAGCGCCGC
>JALOQT010000241.1 GCA_025453375.1 Phycisphaerales bacterium
AAAGGTCACTGCGGGTGATCTGGTCGACCGCCTCCGCGCCCGCGGGGTTGATGCGCTGCACATCGAGCCATTCTCGGCGATTGTCGATCACCTGCGGGCGACGCTGCAGCCCAATGACTTGCTGGTGGTGATGGGCGCCGGGCCGGTGAACGAAGTGGCGCACATGCTGCTGGGTGATGCTTCACGCGATTGAGTCCTCATTGCCCCCCCCGCCCCACCCCCCACCCCCCACCCCCACGCCCCCGTCATGCTCACCATGCCCGCCGATGTGACGATCACCCATGACCGCCCGATCCGCACGTGGTTCAACTGCGGCGGGCGGGCGGCGCGATATGCCCAGCCAGCGACGATCGAGCAGCTCCGCCAGTGCCTGGCGATTGATCGCGACCTGCGTGTGCTGGGTGACGGGGCCAACTTGCTGATTGGCGATGAGGGTGTGGATGAACTGGTTGTTGAGCTGAACACGGGCGAGTTTGCCGCGGTGCAGATCGATATTGATGCTGCCCGGGGCAGTGGTCTTGTCCGCGCTGGGGCGGGAGTCAACCTGCCGAAGCTGATTCACCAGACGCACGCTGCGGGCTTGTGCGGGCTGGAGGTGCTGGGCGGCATCCCGGCATCAATCGGCGGCGCGGCGGTGATGAACGCGGGCGGGGCGTTTGGCGAGATCGGCACGTTCGTCGAAGCGGTCGAAGTGATGGCACGCGATGGCCAGATACACACGCTGCCCAAGGCGTCGTGCACGTTTGCCTATCGGCACAGCACGTTTGGCGAGATGGAGCGGCCGATCATCACCGCGGTGCACCTGCGACTGAGCACGGGGGACACGGCGGCGGCTCGGGCGAAACTGCTGGAGGTCATGGCGTACAAGAAACGCACGCAACCGATGGCCGCCGACAGCGCCGGCTGCACGTTCAAGAATCCGACGCTGGCCTCGGCGATCGAGACGATCGGCGTCGCGGGGCAGCGGGTCAGTGCGGGTTTGCTGATCGATCGCGCCGGGTGCAAGGGCCTGCGCATCGGCGGGGCGGAGGTGAGTTCGCAGCATGGCAACTTCTTCGTCACCCACGCCGGCTGCACGGCGACGGACCTGCTGAACCTGATGGCCGAAGTCCGCCGGCGCGTGCATGGGCAGTTTGGTGTGATGCTGCGGCCCGAGGTGGCGATCTGGGGCCGCGAGGCGACGCGAATGTTCGCCGAAGTGGGCTCGATGCATCACCGCTAGTTCACGTCAGGCCCGCATCGCGTGATTGTGTCTGTCCCACTCATCGCGCAGCACGCCCCAGCCCAGCGAATCACACCAGCCGATGCCATCGATCCACTTGGCTTGGGCGAGGCGTTGCTCTTGGCGAAGGCCCAGCGCGATGGGCACGCCGCGGGAGGCCAGGTTGGGTTCGGCGCAGGTGATCTCCACGCGACGGAAGCCCCACCCAGGCCGCGCATCGCCTGCAGCATCGACGCACTGCTCATGCTGCGGCGTCAGCATCCAGGACAGCAGCCAGCGGGTCGCTTCCGAGCAATAGCCACGGCGCCGATGGCGAGCGTCCGTCCAGTAGCCGATCTCGGCCTGATGCGTGTCGACGCGGATGGTGTGAAACCCGACGCCACCGACGAGGGTGGAGCCTCGGGTCGGATCGCTGTCCGCCGCGTCGCGGAGGAAGACGCCCAGCACCATGGCTTTGCCGGCCTCGAGCTGGCCAGCCTCGCGAGTGAACCGCACGATGTCATCGCGGGATGCCTGCGGGGTCAGATGTCCCGACTTGGCCCAGGGCAGCCATGGCAGCAGCGACTGGCGGCTGGCTTCAATCGCCTCGTGCAGGGCACGCTCATCACCCGCGGCGATCGGCTGCCCATCACTCCCCAGCGGGCTGGGCCGATACGGACGCACCAGCAGACGCGGCGTCGCCAGGCCGATGGGTTCACTGGCCACCATCAGCGGCGGGGCCCACGGAGCAGGTGGAGATGGCGGGGCGGGTGTGGCGGGTTGCTCGGTCGGGTCGCGCGGCATCGTCGGATTATCCCCGCCCTGAAGGACGCATCCAAACAGATGCCGTTGGCCGCTCGCCGCCTCGCCTGCCAACAGCCTGACGCGACCCCGAGGGTCGCGGTTCGCTCCTATACTTGGCCCTTCCGCCGAGGCCTCACCGCTCAGGCCCCACCGCCTCGGCGTTTTCCGACCTGTTTGTACCCTCCATCGACCATGCTCACCCTCGCCAAGCCCGACCTGACCGCCCCGCTGCCCGCCTTCGACCCCGCTGATGGCGTCGGCCGCCAGATTCAGTTCCGCGAAGCCCTGCGCGAAGCGATGAGCGAGGAGATGCGCCGCGACGACCGCGTCTTCCTGATGGGCGAAGAGGTCGCGTACTACAGCGGCGCGTATAAGGTCAGCCAGGGCATGCTCGAGGAGTTCGGCCCCAAGCGCATCATCGACACGCCGATTTCCGAGAACGGCTTTGCCGGCCTGGCCGTGGGCGCCGCGATGTATGGCCTGCGCCCGATCATCGAGTTCATGTCCTGGTCCTTCTCGCTGGTCGCGGCGGATCAGCTGCTCAACAACGTGCCCAAGATGCTCTACATGTCCGGCGGCCAATGGGGCTGCCCGGTCGTCTTCCGTGGCAACAACGGCGCCGGCGGCCAGCTTGGCTCGACGCACTCGTGGACGGTTGAGGCGCTCTATTCCAACGTGCCGGGCCTGAAGATCGCCATCCCGAGCAACCCGTATGACGCCAAGGGCCTGCTCAAGACCGCCATCGTCGACGACGACCCGGTGTTCTTCATGGAGTCTGAGCGCATGCTCAGCGACAAGGGCCACGTGCCCGAGGGCGAGTATTACGTCCCCTTCGGCAAGGCGCACCTGCGCCGCCAGGGCAGCGACATCACGCTGGTGTCCTTCGGTCGGCCGGTGAACTTCTGCATCGAAGCCGCGACGGAACTGTCCAAGGAAGGCATCGAGTGCGATGTGCTGGACATGCGGACTGTCCGCCCGCTGGACATCGACAGCATCATCCGCAGCATCAAGAAGACGGGGCGGATCGTCGTCGTCGATCAGTGCTGGCCGTTTGCCAGCGTGGCCAGCGAGGTCATCACGCAGGTGTGCGAGAAGGCGTTTGACTACCTCGACCACCAGCCGCTGCGCGTCAACACCGATGACGTGCCGACGCCCTATGCCAAGGGTCTGGAACTGGAGTATCTGCCGCACAAGGGCAAGATCATCCGGGCGGCGAAGGCCGCGATGCTGCGGCTGTGATGCGAAGATAGCAGGCATCAGCCATCAGGCATCAGAAGAAGGCATCAAGAGGCTGGAGACCTGTTCGGCGTTTGATTCCGGCGCGTCGCTGCTGATCCATACTTGGCGTTGCAGGCCGTTCTGGGAAGGTTGAAAACCTGCCCCACGCGAT
>JALOQT010000242.1 GCA_025453375.1 Phycisphaerales bacterium
CCGCTCCAGCATTCTCGAGCTTGCCTTGATAGGTGACCAGCTCGGTGGCTGGCTGCGCCGGAATCGAATAGGCGTCGTTGAATCGCAGCGACCAAGAGGCCAACGACCCGCCATCAGACCCGGTGTCGTCAGTGACATAGAGCGTCCACGTCCCATTGGCACTCAGCCCATTGAACACTGACAGCGAGGCATTCGGACCCGCAGCAGGTGCGGGGGATGAAAAGCCATCAGCACCCCCATCAAGGTTAGTCGGCGTGAATACACCACCGGTTAGTTGTCCTGTGCCCAGCGCGGGGAACCCATCGGTGAGGATGAACTCCTGACTTACGATGTCACCGTTCCCCCCGACGTCCGAGAAGATAACCGCCGTCTGTCCTCCCGGGCCCACGAGAAGCATGTCAATGTCTGCCGGCCAGGTGTGCGACAGGCCGGTCAGCACGACCTGCATGGCGCGAATCGGCTGCGTCACACCACTGACGTTGATGACGCTGGGGTAGGGTGTTGCGGGCCCGAAGGTTGGAATCGTGATCGCCCCACTGCTCGTGAAAGTCTGCCCCAGCGCCGCCCCCGCGCCAATCGCCAGCGCAGCCGCCGCGGCCATCGCACGTGCCAATCGCCTGATGCTGTTCATGATGGTGCTCCTTGACACGCCAGAGGCCATAGGCCGCTGGAGTTGGCGTGAGCGGCGATGCCTGCCACCGAGCATCGTCCCATCACGCCGGGTGTGGTGATTCACCCAAGTTACCAAGATTGACAACGACCACAGGGGGTATTCTCGGACTTTGCACGAGCTTTACTCTCCAGAGAATGATCCTGCTCCCGCGCTGGATGCACCCGTTGGTGTGTAAGCACTCACGCACTTACGCGACGCCCAACGCTCGTCGCCAGTTGCCCGACGTGAAGCCGCCGAGGTCCGCGTCGCTCCAGCCGCGCTGGGACAGGGCGTCGAGCAGGCGGGGGTAGTCACTGGGGGTGTCGATCCCGCGCGGCAGGCGGGCGGCGCTGAAGCCGCCGTCAGCGTCCGACCCGAGGCCGACGTGGCGTGTGCTGCCCGTCAGGCTGCAGATGTGCTCGACGTGGGCGATGGCGTGATCAATCTCCGCCCGCCCGGTGAGCTTGCAGGAGGTGTGCAGGAAGGCGGAAAACAGGTTCAGGCCGATGACGCCGTCGCGCCGGGCGATCTCGCGGATTTGCTCATCGCGCAGGTGGCGCTGGGCGTGGCGGGCGCGCGTTTCGCCCAAGAGCGTTCGGCAGTTGGAGTGGCTGGCGATCAGTCGCCTGGGCGTTAGGCTCGCCAGATCGTCAAACGAGGCGTCGGCCAGATGGGACACATCGTGCGCAATGGTCGCCTCATCAAGCGCCGCGACGAGCGCCCGGCCCTCGGGCGTCACGCCGCGGCCGTCGGCCACCGCATTGCCCGCGGCGTATCGCCCCATGCCGACCCACGTCAGCCCGACGGCCCGCACGCCGGCCTGTTTCCAAAACGCTACATCGGCCGGGCCGTCGATCACGTCGGCGCACTCAATGAGCAGGTCGATCGTCAGATGCTCACGCCGCGGCAGCGCGTGATACCACGCCAACTGCGCCAGGCCCGCCCGGCGTGCTGCGGCCCAGTCGCCGGCGCGATACTGCTGCGGCTGGCTGAGCGGGGCCGGGGCGTCGACCGCTTCGGTAAAGACCGTGCCAAGCACGTGCGTCACATGGCCGCAGGCCAGCTCGGGCAGGGTGATCGAGGCCGGGGCGTGATCGCCGACGGGTGCTGCGCCAGCGTTGATCCCCGCCGCCGTCGCGTGCATGTCACGCCCGCGGAGGGCGAGGTAGGCCAAGTCAAGATGCGCATCGAACCACGCCATGGCGGCCTCTGTCCTCCACCCAGCCAAGCCTGCAACCTAGCCCTCAGCCAAGCCCCCGGCCCAAACGGCGTCGAGGGTCAGACCGACACGGTGTCGAGCTTCGGCGCGACGGTGAACTTCGCGCCGGTCTTGGCCTTGATCTCGTCAAGCGTCGCGCCAGGGGCCAGCTCAGTCAGCACGAAGCCGCGCGTGGCGCGATCGAACTGGAAGACGGCCAGGTCGGTGATCAGCATGTCCACGCATGCCTGGCCGGTCAGCGGCAGCGTGCACGACGGAACGAACTTGTGCGCATCGCCCTTGGCCACGTGCTCCATCGTCACGACGACGCGCTTGACGCCGGCGACCAGGTCCATCGCGCCGCCCATGCCCTTGACGAGCTTGCCGGGGACCATCCAGTTGGCGATGTCGCCCCGCTCGGAGATCTGCATCGCCCCGAGGATGGAGATGTCGACGTGCCCGCCGCGGATCATGGCGAAGGACTCAGCCGACGAGAAGAACGACGCCCCGGCCCGCGCGGTGATCGTCTGCTTGCCGGCGTTGATCAGGTCCGGATCGACGGCGTCATCGGTCGGAAACGGGCCGATGCCCAGCAGGCCGTTCTCGCTCTGCAGCCAGACATCCATGCCAAGCGGGATGAAGTTGGCCACGAGCGTCGGGATGCCGATGCCAAGGTTGACGATATAGCCATCGCGCAGTTCGCGCGCGGCACGCTGAGCCAGTTGTTCGCGGGTCAGGGGCATGGTCGAGGATAGCGGCGCACCCTCCGGCGGGTCAGAAGCCCCGAGGAGGCCCACCGCCCTCACGCCGCCAGATCGTCCTCGTCGCTGGTCAGCCCGTCGCCGACGCGGCCCCACTTGTCACGGGGCAGGTGGCGGTGGTGGATGCGGATGACCTTGGCCAGTTGGCGGCCGAACTGCTCGCGGATCATGTCCATCAGGCTGCGGGCATGGTCGGCAAAGGGCGTGGTGCGGTCGCGGAAGATCATGAAGACGGCCAGGGTTTCATCTTCCTGGCGGCAGGCAAAGGCCAGGGCGTGCTGGTTGCCCAGCCACTCGACGCCCTCGCCGACGGCTTCCTGAATTGCCCGCGCGTCGGGCAGGGTCAGGACGCCGATGGACTTTTCCAGCCGCGGCGCGGCGATGTTGGCCAGATGGTCCAGCATCACCTCGGCGGTGTCCTTCGGGCAGGAGAAGTTCACATACGCACCGAGCTGATAGTCACCCGTTGAGCCGGGCAGGAAGATCGCGGCGTTGGTCGGGCCGAGCTTGGCGAGCACAAACTCCAGCGTGTGACGCAGGATCGCTTCGACATCCAGCTCGGCATCGATCATGCGGCGATAGTCCGCCTCGAGGCTGGCCATATCAGGCGTGCTGGCGAGCTTCGTCGCCTTAATGCCCTTGTGCGGGTTGGCCCCGTCGCCCGGGCGGGCGGGCGGGAGGCCGGCGTGCTTGCAGGCGGCGCGGATGCGCTTGGCCAGTTCGCGGGGTTTGATGTCGGCCGAGACGATGTCCGCCGCGCCCGCTCGCATGGCGGCCACACGACGGCGGCGATGTGACGCGTGCCCAGTTCGCGGATCAGTTTGATCGTTGCGGGTGTGCAGGCCTCGGCATCGATGACCGCGGCCTGGAAGAACTCCTCAGCCTGGCGCTTGGCCTTCTCGCAGCGGGCCAGCATGCTGATGGCGGCGGCGGGGCTGTCGGCCAGCTCGCACGAAAGATGATCCTGCTTCAGGGCCTTGTCCAGACCGGCGCGACGGCCGGCATCAGGCGCGACGATCAGCACGTGCGGCGCCCCCCCGGCGCCTCCCGGCGTTGATCTGGCATTTCCGGCTGTGCCTCCAAACAAACCCATACGCGCCTCCATGGCAAGACCAACTCGCCGGCGTTCATCCGTTGAACACCGGATAGGTCTGGGTGTCGGCTGGAAAGGAGGGTGGCTTGAGAGGCAAAGTGGAACGGCGGCGCTGCGATGTGGTTTGCCTGATTCCTGCAGGCTTCAGCAAGCGCCAAGAGCGCAAGACCGACCAGCCGGAAGTCAGGTTGACCAAACACACTGCGAACAGGCGAGGTCGTCAGCAACCTTGAAAGAACCACGCGAAGAAGACGATGAGGTCGTCGGCGCTGAACTGCTCATCCGGGCCAATGGACTGGTTTGGCCCAGCGATGTCCGCTCGCCAGTCACTGGCGAAGTAACGCGTGAGGAACAGGATGATGTCGTCGGGCGTAAGTTGTCCATCTGGACCGTTGCCCTGATTGATCTTGGCACTGTCGGCTCGCGAGCACGGCGCGATGGTGTTCTGGGCGATCCACGCCGCGAAGGGATGCAGCGAGTTGACGATCGTTGTTCCTGTCAGGTCCGATGTCGT
>JALOQT010000243.1 GCA_025453375.1 Phycisphaerales bacterium
GATTGACCTCCGCCTCGGCCATCAGCACCGCGCGCCCGGCGGCGGTGTTGGGCAGCATGGACTCTGCCGCGGGGGGCGAGGCGCCGGCCTGTTCCATCGCGCCGGTCACCTTGGATTTGATCTCGTCAATCTTGATTCGATGGGCGGCGAGTTTCTCGGCCAGCGCGGCGGCCTGCTCGACGCGCTGCTGGGCCGTCTCGCTGGTGGCCGGGCGCGTCCAGGCGCCGCTGCGTGCCGCAGTGCGAACATCCGTCAGCACCGCTTCGCGCAGAGGCGTGGCGTCGCCAATCAGCGGCTCGGTAGCGCGCATCCAGCGATCGCTGCGCTGGCGTGCTTCCTGAATCTGCTTGGTGGTCTCGGGCGAGAGGGGCATGGGCGTGATCGCCGCGCCTGCGCCGCCCGCGCCGTCCGTGGCTGGCGCCGGCGTTTCGACCGGCGCGCTGCAATATCGCAGCGCCAGCAGCAGGCCCGCCAGCAACACGGCAACCACCGAGAAGACAATCCATCCGGAGCGGCTCATGGCAGATGGTAACGTCTCCGGCCGCCTACGGGGCGATGGGCCAGATGCGGACGCGCTGGGCCCAGTGCTCGCTGCTGCCCGCATCGATCACGCCATACTCCGCAGCGGCCCACGACGGGTGCAGCAGTGTGTTGTCAATGTGATACAGCGGCCAGCGACGCGGAAATGTGCCGAGTTTGCCGATGCCGGCATAATCCGTCGCCGGGCGATAGTTGTCCAGCAGCGACAGGATCGAATCGCTCGACCGCGGCGTGTTGAAGTCACCCATGATGACATCCGGCGCGGGCACCGGATCCGGCGGTGCGTCGCCCGGGTGCTTCGGCGGGGCCGGGTTCATCATCAGGTCGATCTGCGCACGAACACCTGCAGCGAGATCCGCACGAGAAATCAGCGGGCTGCTGGGGTAGTCGATGAAATAGATCGTCGTATCGCGCCCGAAGACGCGCGTGGTGTCCAGCGTCACGGCGTGGATCGTCACCGGCGCAAGCCGATCCGGATCGCGCGGCATCACGCCCACTTCCATCAGCCCGCGCATAAACGCCCGATCCAGCACGCGCGGCAGACGCAGCAGACTGTCGCGCGTCGTCGGCACCGAAAAGGCACGCGAGCGCCGGATCGGATAGACGGAAAACACGCGAGACATGCCGACGCTGACCATCTCGATCGGCCGGTCCGGTCCCTCGCCCATCGCCTGGCGGATCGACGACCACTGGTCCGGGTAGTTCGCGACGGTGATCAGTGCGACATCCACCTGCCCGGTGCTGCCCAGGCGATCGCGCATCAGCGTCACGAGGCCGGGGGAGAGTTCGCCGGTGCTGATGTTCCACTGCGCGATGAGCAGGCTGCTGGCCGGCACCTTCGGGTCGCTGGCCAGCCAGGCGCGGCCGTTGAACTGGTGCCAGGCTTCCAGCCCGCACGCGACCAGCGCCGCCACCCACGCGGCGGTCCACCAGCGCCGACGTCCGCGGCTGAATCGCCCCACGCCCGCCAGCACCCACGCCCCGCCCAGCGCGCCAACCGCGCTGATCAGCCACACCACCCCCGTCAACCACAGCAGTTGCGTCCAGATCGACTGATCCGTCCAGACCCACCCCGCCGCCCAGGCCAATAGCGTGCATGTGAACCCTGCCAACAGCAGCCGCACGGCCCAGCGCAGCACCTTCGGCGGGCGCGGCCAGGTCCACCTCGCCGGCTTTGGCCGCGCTTCGGTCGCCACGTTGCCAGGCTCCTCGTGCATCGGCCGATTGTTCGCCGCCCGAGCCGACAATGACGCCCCATCTGCCCGCCACCGTTGCACACCCCCCGCCCGTCGAGCCGATGACCAACCATCTGGCTCCGAAGCCACCTGTGAAACCACCGACGACCACCAACCCGTCCACCTCCACCTCCACGCCCGCGCCCGCCCCGCGGCGTGTGTGCATCGCCTATCCGTTCTTCCCGCACTATCGCGGGCCAGTGCTGACCGAATTGCTGACGCGCGGGCATCATCAGTACTCACTGCTGGCCGACCCGGTCAGTGCCGAACCGTCGATCAAGGTGTGGCCAGCACCGGCGGGTGTGACGTTCATCGCGGCGAAGGTCTACTTCGGGCGATCGACGGTCTACGTCCAGCCCGGGCTGGTGTGGCATGCGCTCGTCGGCGGGTTTGATGATCTGGTGATTCACGCCGTGCCCTGGTGGCCGACGACGTGGCTCGCCGCGGCGATTGCGCGGCTGCGCGGCAAGCGCGTGCTCTCCTGGTGCCACGGCTGGACGCGCCCCGAGCGCGGGTGGCGCGGGCTGGTCCGGCGTGTCTATCACCGCCTGTTTCACGCACACATGGTCTATGGCCACTACGCCAAGGCCCTGTTCATGCAACCCGTCGGCGGCGGGTGGCCCGCCGAGCGAATCCACGTGATCTACAACAGCCTCGACTATCCCGCCCAGCGCGCCGCGCGCGAGGCGATCACGCCGGCACACCTCGATGCGCTTCGCACGTCCGTCATGCTACGGGCACCGGAGGGGGAGCACGAGCGTCGGCCGATTGCGATCTGCGTGACGCGGCTGATCCCTGTTCGGCGGCTGGATTTGCTGATCGACGCCGCAGCCGAGCTGGCCAGACAGGGCACGCCGATCGATCTGCTGATCGTCGGCGATGGCCCGCTGCGGGCGGAGTTGGAGGCGCAGGCCAAGGCCCGCGGCGTGCGCTGCGTGTTCTATGGCCCGTGCTATGACGAGGCCCGCATCGCCGAGCTGACGATGCTCGCCGACGTGATGGTCGCGCCGGGCAAAGTCGGCCTGACGGCGATGACGGCTCTGGCCTATGGCACGCCGATCGTCACGCATGATGACGAAGCCGAGCAGATGCCCGAGTGGGAAGCACTCATCCCCGCCTCACCCACGACGCCCGACGGCCAGCACCGCGACACACCCGCCCATCGCGCCACGGGCGCGACATTCCGCAAAGGCGATGTGCAGGATCTCTCCCGCGCAATCGCTCAGTTCACCACGCGCCCGCAGGAGGCGCGCCAGGCCACGGCCCGGGCCTGCCACGACATCGTCGAGAAACTCTGGAACCCGACACGCCAGCGCGAAGCGATCGAACGCTGCCTCGATGGCCTGCCGGCTGATGATCTCTTCTGGCTCAAATCCGCGGGGCCGCCGGGAAGTCGCTGACGGTGTCGTTGACGTGGTTGAACGTGTTGGTGTAGATCGCCAGGGCGTAGACCGCGACGACCTCCGCCACGTGTGCGTGCGTATAGCCCGCGGCTTTGAACATCGCCAGATCCTCATCGCTCACAAAGCCGTTGGTCTCGTGCATCGCCAGCGTGAAGCGAGCCAGCGCGTTGAGCTTGGCATCGGCCATCGCGCCGCGC
>JALOQT010000244.1 GCA_025453375.1 Phycisphaerales bacterium
CATCGCGGCTACTGCTATCTGCTGCTGCCCGAGGGCCGCCCGCTGAAGGACCACGCCAAGCAGCGCCTCAAGGCGCTGGAGGATTTCAGCATGCTCGGCGCGGGGTTCAAGATCGCGATGCGCGATCTGGAGATTCGCGGCGCGGGCAATATCCTCGGGCCGGAGCAGAGCGGGCACATCGCCGCCGTCGGCTATGACATGTATTGCCAGCTCCTCGACCGCGCGGTGAAGGAACTGACGCACGAACACACCGCCCGCCCCAGCGAAACAAGCATCGATATCGGCATCAGCGGCCTGATCACGCGGTCATACATCCCCAGCGATCTGCGCCGGCTGGAGGCGTACCGCCGCATCGCGCTGTGCCAGAGCGGCGAGGAACTGGCGCGTGTCGGCGAGGATCTACTGACGGCCTACGGCCCGCCGCCGCCGGAGGTGCAGCGACTGCTGGAACTGGCCGAACTTCGCATCGGCGGGCGAAACGTCGGCGTGCGCAGCATCCTGACGCGTGACCGCGATGTCGTCCTCCGTACGACTGACCCGGTAGCAACAAGCGAAGCCCTGCGCGGCCGCGATGCCAGCGGCGCGCCCGCCTCGCGCGGCTGGACCGTCACCACGCTGCCACCGAAGGAACCCGGCCAGACCGCCGAGGTCTACTTCCGCCCGGAGAACCCCGAAGGCCTCGCCCCGGCGACACTGATGGCCGTGCTGCGCCGGCGCCTCGGCCTGAGCGTGCCCGCACCGACGCTCACGCTCACGCCCACACCCGCAACCACAATGACCGCGACGACCTCGGGCAAAGCAACCCCGCCCGCCACAGCCGAGCCGGTGCTCGCGCCCGTGAAGAAGCCCGCGATGAAGGCCCCGCCGCCACTGTCGGCCTCGCTCAAGGCCCTGCGTAAGGAGATTCGCCGCAAGTGAATCTCGACGACACGATCATCGCCTGGGCGACGGGTCGCGCGAGCCTTGCGCGGCGTGATGACCCGGGCGCCGCCGCCCGCATGGCGATCATCCGCGCGACGGGGCCGGGTGTGTTTGAATCATCGCACGCACTGGCGAATCTGCTGACGCCGCCGCCTGCGCCGCCTCGGTCGGCTTTCGGGGGCGGGGCGATCTGCGGGCGATCGATGCTGGCACTTGGCGACGCCTCGCTGTCTGTGCGCTGGATCGCCGCGCGTGGCCCGCGGACGTACAGCGGGCAGGACACGCTGGAGCTGCTCGTGCCCGCCGGGCCGGTGATCGTGCCGCGGGTGCTCGCGGTGTTGCGCGGTGCACGCGGTGCGCCGGGTGCCAGCGCCGACGGCGCGGTCGTCCGCGATGCCGAGCCGGGTGAGTTTACCGCGCGGGCGTTCTTTCTCGGGCGGCTGTCGCTGGCGCAGGCCGAGGGCGTGGCGCGGACGATCGCTGCCCAGTCGCGTGAAGCGCTGCAAGCAGCGCGGGCGATGCGGGATGATGACGGCGCGGCAGCAGCGCGGCTCGCAGCGTGGCGCGATGAGGCGGCGATGCTCCTGGCCCTGGTCGAAGCCGGGATCGACTTTGCCGATCAGGAAGGCGTCGTCGCCATCGCCCCGCAGGAACTGCACGCGCGGGCGACTGCGCTGGCCAGCAGCCTGCACGCCGCGGCGGGGGACGCTGGCGGCTCGACCATCGCCCCGACGGCCGAGCCGATCGTCGTCCTGCTCGGCCCGCCCAACGCGGGCAAGAGCACGCTGTTCAACGCACTGACCGCCAGCGAGACGGGCACCGCACCTGGCACGTCGAGCGATCGCGCCGAAGCCTCGCTCGTCAGCCCGATCGCCGGCACGACGCGTGATGCCCGCAGCGCGCCGTGGTCCATGCACGTGCCGGGCCTGGGCGTGGTGCATCTGCGTCTCGTCGACGCGCCGGGGCTGGATATCGCCAGTGATGACGCGCTGGACATCGCCGCGCAGGCCCGCACGCACGCCGCCCTGCGCGAGGCGAACCTCGCGCTGCTGTGCGACGAGCACGCGCGGTTTGACGATCTGGCAGCAGTCGCGTCGCGTGAAGACAGGAACCTCCCGACCGTCCGCGTCCGCACCAAGGCCGACCGCGCCGCGGCCCCATCCCCGCACGCCGTGAACATCTGCGCCCTGACCGGCCACGGCCTGGACGCGCTCCGCACCGCCGTCACCCAGGCCCTCTGGCCGACGACCACACCCACCCCCACCCCCACGCCCACGCTCGCGCCCGCGGCCACGCCCACCGGCGAAGTCATGCTGCTGCCCGCTCATCGAGCCGCGCTGCACGCCGCGGCGACGCACCTTCGCGCCGCGGCATCCTGCGCGACCGACCATCGCGCGAGCGACCCGGCACTGATCGCCGCCGACCTGCGCGCCGCGCTGGATGCCCTGGGTCCCCTGACCGGCGACGTCCCGCCCGACGACATCCTCGGGCGCATCTTCGGCTCATTTTGCATCGGCAAATAGCCGCCGCTTCACGTCGCGGCCGTCGCCTCACCCCAGCCGCTCTTCATCATCATCCACCGGCGGCTTGGGCCCGTCGATGTTCGCCTCGAAGGGAATCTCGCTCGCCCCGCCGGCTTCGCGGTCGGCGGCCATCTGGGCCTTCATCGCTTCCCATTCTGCCGGGCTGATGACCACTTCGCGGGCCTGCGTGCCCTTGTGCCCGCCGAGGATGCCGACGTGGCCCATCAGTTCGATCAGGCGTGCCGAGCGTGTATAGCCGATCGCCAGCCGCCGCTGCAGCATCGAGACGGACCCGACCTTCGTCTCCATCACGATGTCCACCGCCTTGACGAACAGATCATCCTGCTGAGCGACGGCGTAGCCGTTGTTCAGCGCGTTGGGATCGACCTCCGCCTCACCTTCGCCGCCGGCGATGTCACCCGCCGCCGCGCTGCCGGTCTTGATCTGCATCAGTGCCCGCTCGAAGGTCGGCTTGGCGATCTCCTTGAGGAACTTGACGACACGCCGAATCTCCTTGTCATCCACCAGCGTGCCCTGCGCGCGGGTCAGCTCGCTGCTGCGCGGGCTGAGGAACAGCATGTCACCCTGGCCCAGCAGCAGCTCGGCACCCTTCTGATCCATCACGATCCGCGAGTCCATCCCGCTGGCGACCTTGAAGGCAATGCGGCTGGGCATGTTGCTCTTGATCAGCCCCGTCACCACGTTGGCCTGCGGACGCTGCGTCGCCAGGATCAGATGCATCCCGACGGCCCGCGCCTTCTGCGCCAGGCGGATGATGCTCGTCTCGACCTCCTTGTTGGTCATCATCAAGTCGGCCAGCTCGTCGATCACAAAGACCATGTACGGCAGCTTCTTGGGGATCCGCGCCGCCTCATTGTCATCGGCCGGGTTGAACCGCTCCTTGAGCTCATCCCACGTCAGCGCGTT
>JALOQT010000009.1 GCA_025453375.1 Phycisphaerales bacterium
ACTTGATCAGGTCAAAGTACTGAAACGCCAGCAGCGCGATGATCCCCGCCCCGGCATAGACACTCACGATGATCAGCCCCGCGCCGAACTGCCCAAGGATCTAGCCGGCCATGAGTTGAAATGGCGAGACGGCGCTGAGCAGCACTTCCATGATCCGGTTGGATTTCTCCTCGATCGTGTTGTTCAGCAGTTGCCCCGCGCCGGAGAACGCGCTGATCCAGATCAGCAGGAAAAACGCCAGCGGGATGATGAACTGAAACGCCCCGGTGCTCGCCCGCGTGCCCTCGGCGGTCACTTCGGTGGTCTTGGGCCGGGGGAGGTTGGTCAGTTGCTCGATGCGGGCCGGGTCAAACCCCGCCCCGCTGAGCCGCGCTTCGATGACCGCGTCGGACACCTGCCCGCGAATCAGCGACGTCACCCGCGGGTCAACCTTCGGCGCGGTGTAGAGCGCATAGGGCGTGCCGGCACTGCCCTCCGGCGGGCGGATGGTGTCATGCTCGATGACGATCAGCGTCAGTCGCCCGGGGGGCGAGGTTGTCAGGTCGTCGACGCGCCAGGAGAGCAGTTTCTTCTTCTCCGCCTCGACATCGGCATCCGGCGCCAGCAGTTCCAGCGTCAGTTCCGGCGCCTTGCCGCCGACTGAGCCGAGCGTTTCCTGCATGGTCTGAATCTGCGACGCCGGGTTGGCCGCCGCCGCGGGGTTGGCGGCTTGCTTCTCGGCGGCCTTGGCCGCGGTCTGAATCGCCTCGCCCGCTGCGGCGCTCGTCGCTTTGCTGATCGCGTCGGGCATCATGCGCCGCTCGATGCCCGGCGCGGCCTGGCTGGTGCGGTCAATCACCGCCACCGTCCCGCGAATCGCCGGGGCGCGATCGGTCGAGAACAGCACCGAAATCACAATCGCCACGCCCATCAGCACCGGGGGCAGCATCAGCCCCAGCACGAAGGCCTTGGTCATGACCGTGCTGCGAAACTCACGCGCTGCGACTGTCCAGACTTTCTGCATGACGCGAGTTTAGCGGGCCAGCGTGTTGGGGGTGCCACCGCTCAGCGGCTCGGCGGCTCGACTTTCGCCTCACGCTTGCTGCGGACCACCGCCAGCGGCAGGCTCAGCAGATACAGCCCCGCCAGCACCGCCAGCGTCAGCCAGGAGTCCTTCACCAGGCACGCCGCGATGATCGCGATCCCCAGCATCAGCGGGAAGAGGATGCTCCGGTTCACCTTGATGTGCTTGACGGAGATCATCGGAATCGTGCTGACCATCAGCCCCGCGACGAGCACCGTGTGCCCCAGCACGATCCACTCCATCCACGGGCCATCCAGCCGCCACCCGGCCCGCTGCTGCCACCCGGTGATCGTCGAGCTGAGGCTGACCAGCAGCGGCATCAGGACGATGAAACTCGCCGCCGGCGCCGGCAGCCCTGTGAAAAACTTGCTCGGCGCGCTGTTGGCCTTTGCCTTGCCCGCGGCAATGGCAAACCGGGCCAGCCCCAAAGCGGCTCGTCGCTCGCAGCAGCCGGGCGAGCCGGCCATCAAGGCCGTCAAGCACAAACGCCAGCCCGATCATCGCCACCGCCCGCATCAGCATGTCGTCGTTGCGAAGCTCGGGGCGCACGTCTGGGCGATACTGCATCGCGAAGAAGATGCTGGCGATCCCTGCGCACAGCGCCGCCGCCGTCAGCAGGTTTGGAATCAACTTGCGCAGTTCCACCTCGCGCGGCTGGCGTGGCATGTTGGACGCCTCAGGCCCGCTCATGCCCGCACTCCGATCACCGTCTCCCCCGCGCGGACCCGCTGGCCGACACTCACGCGAATCTCCGTGCCCGGCGGCATCCAGATCTCCGCCCGACTGCCGAATCGAATCAGCCCGAACCGCTCCCCCGCCGCCACCGTCTGCCCCTCGCGCAAGTGATTGACAATCCGGCGCGCCACCAGCCCCGCGATCTGCGCAAAGCCCAGCACCCGCCCGCGCGGGTCGCGCATCAAGACGACGCTGCGCTCATTGAGCTCGCTGGCCTTGTCAAAGCTCGCGTTGACGAACTGCCCGGGCGAATAGACGATCTTGCTGATCTGCCCTGCACTGATCGACCGGTTCACATGCACGTCAAAGAGGTTCAGGAAGATGCTCACGCGCGGCAGCGGCCCGCTCACGCCCATCTCCGCCGCCGCCGCCTGCAGCTCCTTGGGCAGCTCGGCCATGTCGACCTTGATGACCTTGCCATCAGCCGGGCTGATCACCGCCTCGGGGTCATCGGTTGATGGTCGCCGATCCGGATCGCGGAAAAACCAATACCCCCACAGCACAAACAGCAGCAGCACCCCCGCAATCACCCACGCCACGACACTCTGCGGCGTCAACCACCACACCGCCCCCCCGGCCAGCAGCACGCCAGCCAGCGTCATTGGAATCAGCACGATCCACCCTTCGGGCGCAACTCGCATAGCCGCCAGTATAGATGATCGCCCGCCGACCTGCCCCAAGGCCCTGACACGATGCAGCGTCCCTCGGCGGGCCCGACGCCATCCGGCCCCGCACGCGGCTGCTCCACCGGCGCGGCCGGGCGTCAGCGTTTCTATACTCGTCTGATGCCAGCAACCAAGGGCCGAAGTGTGGTCGTGACGGGGGTCGGCGCGGTCTCCGCGCTGGGGATCGGCGCCGACGCGCTGTGGGAGGGCCTCTGCGCCGGCAACAGTGGCGTACGGCCGATCTCGCGATTCGATGCCTCCGGCTTTGCCAGCCGCCTCGCCGGCGAGGTGCCCGACGCGGGCTTCTCGATCCGTGACTTTGTCCCCAAGCACTACCGCAAGGCGACGAAGGTCATGGCTCGCGACATCGAGCTGGCCGTCGCCGCGGCCAAGGAAGCCAGCGAACGCGCCGGCCTGACGACCCGCGCCCATCTGGAGGAAGGCGCCACCGAAGGCACGACCTATCCGACCGGGCGCGTCGGTTGCCATATCGGCGCAGGGTTGATCGCGGCGGACAGCGATGAACTCGGCGCGGCCCTCGCCACCGCGGTGGTCGATGAGGGCGGCACGAAGCGTGTCGATCTGGCCACCTGGGGCCGCAGCGGGATGGACAACCTCACCCCGCTCTGGATGCTCAAGTATCTCCCCAACATGCTCGCCTGCCACGTGACGATCATCCACGGCTGCGAGGGCCCGAGCAACACCATCACCTGCGCCGAAGCCTCCGGCCTGCTGTGCATCGGCGAGAGCACGCGCGTCATCGAGCGTGGCGACGCCGAGGCCTGCTTCGCCGGCTCGGCCGAGTGCAAGGTTAACCTCATGGGCCTGCTGCGCATGCAGTATGCCGGACGCGCCGGGCCGACCGGCGAACATACCGATGGTCGCACGTTCGTCCGCCCGTTTGACGCCCAGGCCCCCGGCGGCGCCGTCGGCGAGGGTGGCGGGATCGTGGTGCTCGAGTCCGAGCAGTCCGCCGCCGCTCGCGGAGCGACGGTCATCGCCCGCATCGCTGGCATCGGCGCCGGCCACTCGCCCCGCCAGATCACTGGCGACACGGGTGATGACGGCTTCCTGGCCGCGATCGAGAACGCCACGAGCGACGCCGGGCTCAAGCCGGCGGACATTGACGCGGTCGTCGTGCTGGGCACGGGCGTCCCGAGTGTTGATGGCGGCGAGGGTGGAGCGCTGCGGACGTTTTTCGGTGGGCAGACGCCGCCGATCGTGACCATCGGGCCGAACGTCGGCAACTGTGCCGCGGGCAGTGGGGGGCTGCTGGCGGTCGTCGGTGCGATGATGATCCAGCGTCAGATGATCCCGGCGCGGCTGCACGCCTCGACGCCGATGCCCGGCATCGACGCCGGCCCCGCCCCCGCCCGCCAGGCCAACTTGCGAAACGTGCTGGTGGCCAGCTCCAGCCAGGGCGGCCAAAACGCCGCCGTCATCATGGGCAGGTAGCAACATGGCTACAGGGCCACAGCGCTACAGCGCTACAGCGCTACATGTTGCCAGTACCACGCCGCGGCCGGATACGGCCTCATGTAGCTATGTAGCGCTGTAGCCATGTAGCCATGTATCGCTGTGTAGCCCTACCGCATCATGTCTTCGACGGTGTACCACCCGGGTGGGCGGGTGCTGAGCCATGCCGCAGCGGTGAGTGCGCCGCGGGCGAAGAGGTCGCGGCTGTGGGCTTCGTGCGTCAGGGTGATGGTGTCAAACGGGCCGCGGAAGGTGATGGTGTGCGTGCCGATGACCTCGCCAACGCGATGGGCGATGATGTCTTGGTCCGCGATAACGCCCCCTCCATCGCGCAGTGCGCTGGCCAATCGCAGCGCGGTGCCGCTCGGTGCGTCTTTTTTGCGCGTGTGATGCGTCTCGACAACCGACAGGTGATACCCATCGCCATCATCGCCGCGCGCGCTGCGAAGCACCGACGCGAGATGACGCGCCGCCGCGGCGACGGCGGCAACCCCAAGGCTCGTGTTCGGTGTCGCCATCACGGGGACATGCGCCGCCAGATCGCGAAGCATCGCGGTGGTGGATGGGGCGATGCCCGTTGTGCCCGCCAGCAGCGGCGTGCGAGCCTCGCGCGCCAGTGCGATCGATGAAATCAGGCCTGAATCACTGGAGAAATCGATGATGCAGCGCGGCGTGCGCATCGCGGCGAGACGCGAGGCATCAATCTCATCGCGCGCGATGAATCGATGCATCGGTGCTTCATCACACGACGAAGAGATGATCGATGAACCGGCGCGAACCACCAGCGCGTCGATGACGAACAGTCGATCACGCGAGGCAAGATGCGCGATGCGACGACCCATGCGACCAGCCGCGCCGTGAATGATGATGTGGATAGTTGACATAGTCGTGACGAGTCTATGGAATGGTGACGAAGGTTGACGGTGTCTCACTCAGCAACAAAAAATCAATCGCCAATGTGCGAGTTGCTCAAGTGATGGTGGGTGATGCACCGATAGACCAAAAAGATTTGCTCGTCAGGTCTGCGTCGTGTTGACGCGGAACACGTGACGAGCGGTTCATGTCCGGGGTTACCCCGGGGAGTTCAGTACCATGGCGAAGAAGGCTGCAAAGAAGAAGGCGACCAAGAAGAAGGCCGCCAAGAAGAAGGCCAAGTAACTGGAAGGCCAGTTGGCCAGTCGACAAGTCCGCAGGGCGTGAGCGTCTCGCTCCACCGCGGCCGCTGAGCACGAGAGCCCACCGGGTTGCAGCAATGTCTCCCCGAACTGCGGCCCGCTCAGCGATCACACCCTTCGCCCGGTCGACCCCGAAAGCGGTCCACCGGGCTTTTTTCATGGGGCACAGCCAATCAGTGGCACCGACCGGGGAGTGCAGCCTCGCCACACTTGAGGCCTGCTGCCTGTCACCAGACGTCTCACGTCTCACGTCTTCTCACCCCACCCAAACAAAAACCCGCACTCGTCGTGCGGGTCATCACCTCAGCATCCACTCACTTCGCCAGCCTCGGCACGATCAACCGACCCGGCCGCGCAGCAGGATCTCGTTGCTGCCCGTCACTCGAAGGTCCAGCGTCGAGCCGGCGGCGAGCTTCAAGCCATTGAGCTGCTGGACAGCGCGGCTTGCAGCGGGCGAGAACGTCAGGATCACCGTCTGCTGCTCGCCACCCGGCGCCGTCGCCGTCAGCGTCAGCGACCGCACGCCCTCCGGCAACCCGCGGCACAGCAGGTGCCCAGTGCCGGTCGACGCATCGACGATCACCACGCCATCAATGCCCGAGGCATTCGCGCCCGCATCCACCGCCTTGAGGGCGATGACCTGCGCGTTGTCAGCCATCAGGGTGGATTCAAACGCCGGGCCGAACTGCTGGGCCAGGGCGCCGATGGTGTTGTTGCTCACGATGCCGCGATCAATCCGCTCCAGTTCGCTGCGGAGCTGCACGCTCGTCACGCCCAGCAGCAGTGCCGCGGCGATGCCGGCAATCGCACCCGTCCGCCACCAGCGATTGACCGATGCCACCTTCGGCAGCGTGCGGCTCAAGCGGCGCTCAAGGTCCGCCGCGTCGGTGCCAGTCGGCGTGCCGATCGTCGCCAGCACAGGCGCCTGCTCCGCCCCCATCAGCGAGGCGAGTTTGGCGAAGAACTTCGTCCGCAGCCCCAGCGGTGCCTTGACGTCCGGCAGCATGGCCATCTGCTGCTGCACCACGCGATCCTGCGTTGAGCGGATCAGCGCCTGGTGCGCCGGCTTAGCCGCGGCAAAGGCCGCCTCAAAGTCACGACGCTCTTGCTCATCAAGCAGGCCCAGCGCATCGGCGGAAGCCAGTTGCAGCAGTTCCGCCGGTGTCAGCGGCCGAACAGGCCCCTGGCCAGCACTGTGACTGGGGGTGTGGCCACGCTCGTGGCCGTGCGAATCGTGTGTTTCGTGATGCGGGGTGCTCATGCGCTCAATCCTTCATTCATGTCTCGCTCGCGGAGACGCATCAGGGCCCGGGACAGGGCCGACTTGATGGTCCCCAGCGGCGTGTTGAGTTCTTCACCGATCTGACGAAGCGTCTGACCATTCAGATACGCTCGGATAATCACCGTCCGTTGCAGTTCCGGCAGTTCCTCGACCCGCTTCATCAGCGAGCCGAATCGCTCGCGGGTCTCTGCCGAGATGCTCTCACCCAGACCGTCGCGCCCTTCCCGACCGGCCTTCGCCGGTGCCAGTCGCTCATCCAGCGGCGCACCTTTCAGCGAAGTCCGCGCCCGACGCAACCGATCAACCAGATACCGTCGACTGATCAGCATGACCCACGTCACCAGCGCCGCGCGGGTCGGGTCATATCTGCTGCTTGTCCGCCACAGCCGGACAAAAATCTCCTGCACCGCATCCTCAGCCTCTTCGCGGGTGGGCAGGGCCTGCACGGCCATGCGATACACCAGCGACTCAAACCGGTCATACAGCTGCGCAACGGCAGCCTTGTCGCCCGTTGCGACAGCCTGCATCAAGGCCAGATCGGCCTTTTGTTGTTCCGCATCCGCAGGCATGACAAGCCCTCGCCTCGAACGACGCGTGCAGTGGGAACACAGCCGCACACGCTTCCGTCCATCACCAGTGCCGCGCCCCAAGACACGGAGCGCCCGAGACGGCCGACCCAAGATGCGGTCGACAGCCTCCTATACGAGCATACCACACGACCGGATCCACTGCCCGATCAGCACGGACGTCGCCCCGTCCACAGCCTCTGTTTGGACGATGATTGGTGTTTCGGTCGTCTATCTTTCTGAAATCATTAGGGCAAATGACCGATCTGTAACGATCATGTGGCCTTGACAATCAGTACGAGTTACAGTGAAATACCCCGATGCGGGTAGAAGGCCGGATATCCGGCCACTCGCGACCCACCGACCACCTGGTGGGGGCAGGCAACGACTCGGAGCGAATGACCGTGCAGATCAGCACTCGGACAGCGCTCAACCTGAGGCATATCCCGCGCTCGCAGCCGCGCGGCTTTACGTTGATTGACCTGCTCGTGTCTGTCGCGGTCATCGCGCTGCTCATCGGCATCATGCTGCCGACGATCTCCGGCGTGCGCGAGACGGCCCGCAAGGTCGTCTGCATGTCCAACATCCGTCAGGTTTCGCTGGCGATGGGCATGTATGCCGACACCTATCGCAACGAACTGCCGCCAAGCCGGTCATACAGCAAGTCGCTCAACGATCCCACGTTTGATCCGCGCCTGCTGATGGCGGCGCGGCTGTCGCCGCAGGTCGGCGGACCCGGAGCATCGTTTGACGGTCTGGGCCTGCTGCATCACCTCTCCTTCGGCGTGGCGCCGGGCATCTTCTACTGCCCGTCGCACCGGGGCGAGACGCGGTTGACGACGTATGCCGCGCAGTGGGGCGATGCCCCTGGCATGGTGTTTACAAACTATTCCTACCGCGGCGGCTCAGCGCGCGGCGTGACGCGACTGGATCGCCTCCCGGGGCGCATCGCACTGATCGCCGACGGCCTGGCCTCGGATGATGACTTCAACCACAGCATCGGTGCCAACATCGCCTGGTCTGACCAGTCGGTGATCTGGTTTGCCGATGTGGGTGGCGAACTGGTCAAGAACCTGCCCGATCAGTCGAGCGAAGCACTGGCCCAGAAGAAAGTCCTCGACGCCTGGCAGTATCTCGACCGGCTCGAGACGCCCGCGGCCAGCGATGACCGCGACTGAGCGGCCTCAGACATCTTCCGCAACGCCTGCTCTGACCACCGGTCACACCTCCCGCCCCTTGTGGCCACGCGCGGCAACAATCGTGAATGCTCCGCACACGATCGCAGAAGTCATCCGCTTCGGCCAGGTTGTTCCATTTCGCCTCGATCGCCGCACGCCTCGCCGTCATCGCGATGTTGCTGAGCCTGTTGACCACACCCACGCACACCTGGGCCCAGAGCGGGAACGCATCACCAACGCCAAGCACCGCGCAGCCGACCGTTCCCCCCGCCCCCGTGCCTCCGGCAGCGCCCGCTGCGACGACACCACCGACGCCTGCATCGCTCGATCGCTCTGGCTTCGCGCTTCGTGCCGATCGCCTCTATTGCACCGTCGGTCGGCCGATCCCCGTCACGGTCGAGGCTCGCGCGACTGCGGGGCGGCTGGAAGTCGCCCTTCTGGAGTTTGATGGCACCGAGCGGTCGCGCGTCGCCGTCTTGCCGGGGCAGATCGATCTCTCGCCGCTGTTTCCCGAACTATGGGAGCAAGCCCCGCGCCGCGTGCTGCGGGCCCAGCTGCTCGTCGCTGGCGAGCCGGCCGGTGCGTCGATCATCCTTCAGCCGATGCTCGCCCCGCGCGTCGCGACGCTCGACGCACGCGGCGGCGGCGCGGTGATTTTCACCAAGCCCAAGAAAGTCGAAGACGTCTATTCCGGCCTGCGGGTCTATGTCGATACGCGGATCGAACTGGTGACCGACGAAGGCACGATGCGAATCGCCCTGCGACCGGACGCTGCACCGAACACGGCGTTTCACATCCGCAAACTGGCCAGTGGCGGGTTTTATACCGACATGCCGTTTCACCGCATCGTGCCGGCGGGGCGCGATGGGCACCCGTTTGTCGTGCAAGTCGGCGACCCGACCGGCAGCGGCGAAGGCGGCCCCGGGTTCATGATCGATCTGGAGCCAAGCACCTTGCAGCACGATCTGGGCGTTGTCTCGATGGCGCGCACGCCCGAGCCCAATACCAATGGCTCACAGTTCTTCATCGCGCTGTCTCGCGCCGGCACCGCACGGCTCGATGGTGCCTACTGCGCGTTCGGCACGCTTGTTGACGAGGCGGGCGTCGAAAGCCTCGCCACGCTTCGCGCGATTGCCAAAGCCCCGCTCGAGCCCGGCACCCAGCGCCCCGTGCGCCCGCCGACGATCCGCCAGGCCCGACTCGTCGATGCCCCGCCCACCACACCCATGACTCGCAAGGCCACCACGCCGCAGCCCGACGCGCCGGCAACGCCGAGGTGAGTGATGACATCGGACGCCACAGGCGAACTATGTTCGACGTGTGCTGGTCGTTCGCCAATCAGCCTGCGGCGCGTTTAAGCGATGCAGGCCGGAAGAAAGGGGAATACGGGTGATGCACGCGCAGCCCGCCGCGGCGAGATTGGCCGCGAAACCAGGCTGCGTGCCGAGGATCGTCAATCGCGCCGGCGACGCAGCGTCAGTGCGCCGCCGAGCAGAAGTGTCGCCGCCGCGCCGGGCGTGGGCAGGAGGCGCAGTGACTGAAACGCCCCGCCGCTGATCGTCGGCGAGTTGATGACCTGCCCGGTCGTCGCGTCCCATGTCAGCAGGCGGTTGTCGCTGCTGAGCACATACGCGCGGCTGTTGAATGGGTCAGTCACAAATGACGTGGCCAGGAAGCCCGAAAGCGCCGCCGAGCCCAGCAGCGTTGTCGCGCCGGTGTCCGGGTTGATGCTGCGAAACTCGACGGTGCCGCTGCTGCTGCTGGTGAAGCCGACCAGCGAGCCATCGGGAAGTGTGCCCATCGTCGCCAAGGTCACGTCCAATTGCGGGCTGGCCAGCGTCGCGCCGTCGGCCAGGTCGAGCGTGAAGATGCGGTTGCTGCCGCTGACGACATACGCACGGCTGTTCTGGCGATTGAGCGCATAGGAGTTGATGTTGTACCCGCTGCCGCCGAAGGCTGGCGAGCTCAGCGCCGTCGCGACGCCCGTGTCGGGGTTGAGGCGGATGAAGTCGACGGTGAGGTTGCCCGGCCCGCCGCCGCTGTTGGTCCGCAGGCCATAGAGCGTGCCATCGCCCGCGACGTTGATCACCTGCGGGGGCAGGCCGGCGCCGGTGATGGCGATGTTGCTGACGGCAAACGTCCCGCCGCCCAGTGGCCCGCCATCCTGATAGGCCAGCCGATACAGCGAGTTGTTGCTGGAGACGAAGTACGCCCGGTCGGCAAAGCTCGCGCTGGTAAATGAGCCCAGCGTGAAGCCAACACCATCGAGGCCGATCTGCTGCACGAACGCCGACTGGCCCGTGGCCAGGTTGATGCTGCGAACCTGCACCGTGCCGACGCCCGTGCCGACGAGCGTGAGCCCGAAGGATGAGCCGCCCTGGGCCATGCTCGGCGAAGTGCCCAGCAGCCCGCCAGCAACCAACCCTGCAGCGACGATAGACGATGTGATACCTCTGCGACGCATAGCGACACCTCCCGATGCATCAATGCCACAGCCCATCGCTCGACGGCTTGATGCTCCCTGATGAACTTTCACACGCGGTCGCCCTTCACAAACACGTGCGCGGTCATCTGCCCGAGCGAGTGCCCGGATCACGCAGAACGCCAGACCGGCCGCCGCCATTCCTGACCTGCCCGCCCCGCACGCAGAGATGATTCTGCGATGTGGAAGCCCGCAAGCCTGACAGATCAGCAGTCGGCACCGGTCTCTCCACCGGTGGGTGAACAAGGCCCAACCCGCGTTCACCAGCGCTGAACTGTCGTACGGCAGCATCGATTCGGATGCGCCGTGCGCTCGGTTCCGGCGCAGGCACAAGAATCTTCGCAGGAACGGCCCTCGCCCCCTTTTTCCCCGGGTGATCTCCCACCCTTGACCAAAACGAAAACCGCCCCAGTTCACGCTGGGGCGGTTGGGTGAGACGCAGATGGTCTTGGGCATCACTGGATCCGGTGGCTGTTTTCAGCCCGCCAGGCCAGTGATGTCAAGCCGGGGATCGCACGCCAGACCAGCCAGTCTTAGCGGCGGGCCAGCAGGTCGCGGATCTCCGTCAGCAGGACCTGGTCCTTCGTCGGCGCCGGCGGAACAGCCGGGGCCGGCGGCGGGGTCGCCTCGAAGCGCTTCTTGGCCTCGTTGAACGCCTTGATGACCAGGAAGAGGACGAAGGCGAGGATCAGGAAGTTGATCGTGATGGTCAAGAAGCTACCCCACGCCACAACCGGACCCTGGGCGCGAGCAGCGTCCAGTGACGTCGCCGTCACCTTCTCGCTGAGCGGGATGAACAAGTTCTTGAAGTCAACGTCACCGATCACCTTGCCGACCAGCGGCATGATGATGTCGTTGATCAACGAGTTGACGATGTTGCCGAATGCGCCACCGATAATGACACCAACGGCCAGATCCAGCACGTTGCCCTTGAGGGCGAAAGTCTTGAATTCAGAAATCAGACCCATGTGCAAACTCCTTGAGGGTGTGGGCGTGGCGGGCCGTCTCCGGCCATGCCGCGCCGTGGTGTTCAACCTGCGGCGTTCCGCGTGGTGAGGCGTGCGTTTCGACGCACCCGCCCGCGTGGATTCACCGCGTGACGTTGACGGTTGTGGTCGGGGCGGGCAGCCACGCGGCTGAACGCGGTCCCACTTCCGTCATCAAACGAAGGGGCGGGTCGCCATCGACCCGCCCCCTATCAGACGTGATTGGAACGATCGTGATTCAGGATCAGAACGTCCAGCCGAGGGTCATGAAGTAGTCCAGATCGTTCTTGCGGATCGGGGCGCGGCTGCGGCTGTCGTAGCGGTTCTGCGCACCGAGCTTCAGGAACATGTTGGCCGTCGGATCGACGTTCACTTCCAGGCCCGCGCTGGTCACGTGGCGATACTCCGGGAAGTCGTTGAGGTTGGCGTAGTAGTCAAACGTGATGAAGCCCTTGGTCCGCTCGGTGAACTTGTGGGTCAGGTCAAAGCCGAGGTTGACCTCGGCGACGAGCTCTTCCTGGGCCTGCTTGCCCGTCTCGTAGCTGGCACCGATACCGGCGCGGAGCTTGAGCATCGTCACCTCGGTGTCGATCAGGAGGTAGCTGGGGCCGGTGGCGCCGCTGATGCGCCACTGCCAGGCCTGGAACTCATCGTACTCGAGCTTGCCAATGGCATACCAGCCCCAGGGCTTCTCGAGCTTCCAGTCGTTGCGGATGAACGCCTCGCCCTTGCTCTTGGTCTTGGTGCTGTCCTCGCTGCCGTAGATGTAGCTGATGCCCGCGGCGGTGGTCATGTCAGCCGCATCGCGCACCGCGCCCAGGGCGCCGCGCACGTTGAGGTTGTCGCTGTTGCCCTGGCTGCCGTTGAGGCCAATGTCCGCCGAGCGCTTCCAGCCCGTCCAGAAGCTGCTGCCCGCAGCCGGCTGGGCCGCCTGCGATGACGCCGCCGAGGCGATTGCCTCGCTGGCGTTCATGACCAGGCTGGGCGTCGAAGTCGTGGCCGACGCGGTGCCCGCCAGGGCCGCGACGGCGAGAGTCGTCCAAACAGTCGTCTGCATCAGAAGCACTCCTAAATCCGGGGGTCGGCACGGCCGTGGACGTCACGGCCGCTCCGCGAGTTATCAGTCCGACCCGCGGCCAGCGGCGAGTATAAGCAAGTAGACACAAACTTCTGCCGAGATCGGGTCCTGAAAGGCATGCCAGAAACGCCAAAATACCAAACAAAAAACGACCAACACAAAGTTGTCAGTCTGAGTTAGTTAGTGTATGCTAACTTCATGGCCTACTTTCCGCTCGTTCCTGGCTCGCACGCACCCGATTGGTCGTCCGATTCGTCCGCCTTCGGCACCGTCGGCGTGGACACGGTCGCGACGGATCAGCACGCCTTCATCCATCGTGCTCGGGTGCGGGTCGTCACGCCGCGGAGCGTGGCGGAGGTTGTGGCGGCGGTCAATCAGGCGCGAGAGACCGGCACGTCGTTGGCGGTCAGTGGTGGGCGCCATGCGATGGGGGGGCAGGCGTGGGCGGACCGGCGGGTGATGCTGGACATGCGCCAGCTTGATCGCGTGCGGTGGGTGGATGTCCAGGCGGGGCTGGTGTACGCCGAGGCGGGCGTGCAGTGGCCGGCGCTGCTGGCGGAGATCGATCGGCTGCAGGCCGAGGCTGGCGCGCTGGGGCGCTGGTCGATCGCTCAGAAGCAGACCGGCGCTGATGACCTGACCCTCGGCGGCGCGGTGGCGGCGAACATTCATGGTCGTGGTCTGTCGATGACGCCGCTGGTTGGTGACATTCACGCCTTGACCGTCGTCACGCCTGATGGCGTGGTGCGCCAGATTGATCGCCAGCATGAACCTGACCTGTTCGCGCTGGTCATCGGCGGCTATGGGCTGTTCGGCGTGGTCGTCGAGGTGGTGCTGAGGCTGGTGCCTCGCCAGACGCTGCGGCGGATTGTGCGCGTCATCGACATTCACGATGCGATCGGCGCCGCCGAGCGGCGCATCAGCGAGGGGAGCATCTATGGGG
>JALOQT010000245.1 GCA_025453375.1 Phycisphaerales bacterium
CGACGTCTCGACGCGCGGAGTCTGGAACAAAACTGGCTGTGTGCGACATCGTGCTGACTCTCCCGGCCCCCGGAACAACTGTGAGGGGCGTGAGGTGACGGGGGCAGGCAGTGCCCCGAAAGGAAAACCACCAACGGACTTCCGTATCCGTAGACCTGATGCTACCCCCGCCAACCGGGGTTGTCCCACGATTCTCAGAATCTTCCAATTCCCCGCCCCATCTCGCCGCCAGCGACCAACACTCAGCCTCCGAAGAACTCCCGAGGGGCCGCGGCCGCGATCACCTGCTCACACGCCCGTAAAGATCTTCTCCGCCGCCGCCCGGACCAGTGCCGAGCCGCGCGAGTTCATCGAATCACGAACCTGCGCCAGCCGCGTCGCGACTGAGGCGTCGATCAGTTTGTCACCGATCTGGATCCGCACGCCGCCGATCAGCGCCGGGTTGACAGTGCAGTTGAGCACCGGCTCGCGCCCAAGCTGAGCCTTCAGCCGGGACGCCAGCGCCGCATGCTCCCCCTCGCTCATCGGCGTCGCCGTCGTCACCAGCACCGGAATCTGCCCGAAGCTCTCCTGCGCCACGGTCGTAAACGCCTCGGCAATCGCCGGCAGCGACCCCAGCCGCCCATTGCTGTTGAGCACCTTCAGGAAGTTCAAAACGCTCCCGCTCACCCTCCCACCAAACATCTTGTCCAGCGACCGCTCACGCTTGCCGCTGTCGACGATCCGGCTGGACAGAAACTCGCCAAACGCCTTGTCACGCCGAGCCAGCTCGACAACGTCGTGCAGCTCCTGACGCGTCTCCTCCACCGCCCCCGCGCCGCCACCACGCACCACATCAAACAGCGCACGGGCATACGTGATGGCCACGGCGTCAGGCTTGCTCTCAATCAGCGGCATAGTCGAAATCCTTTGACAAACCAGAATCGTGTGAGAGACGTGAGACGTGAGACGCAACCGAGTAGCCCACCAGTCCCCTGGCGGATTTCCTTTTCTGGCCCACCAAACCCTGGCAGGCCTCCGCCCTTACCGAACCCCCGCCAGCGCTTCATCCACAAACCGCTGCGTGTCCTGGCTGCCGACCTCGCGCTTGAGGATCTTCCCGGCCACCGTCGTCGCCAGCGTCGCGCTCTGGGAGTAGATATCCGCCAGCGCCTGCTTCTTGGCCGCCTCGATATCCGCCAGCGCCTTGGCCTTCAGGTTCGCCGCGTCCACCTCGGCCTTGGCCTTCATCTCGTTGATCTGCGAGTTCATCTGCGCCTTGGCCGCGTCGATCATCTTCTGCGCCTCAGCCCGCGCCTCGGCCAGGCTCTTCTGATACTGCTCCAGCGCCATGCTGGCCTGCTGACGAGCCGCCTCCGCCGCCTCGATCTCGCTGCGAATCTTGTTCTCGCGATCATCGAGACCCTTGATGATCTTCGGCCAGGCAAACGCCGCCAGGATGGCGAAGACCACCAGGAACAGCACCACCGCCGTGATCCCGGCAAACACGCCCTGCTTCTTGGCGGCGATCACATCCTGCGTCGCCCCCGCCGCACCACTGGCCGCTTCTCCGGCCCAGGCCGGCACGGCCACCATCAGCGAAGCAGCGATTGAAATCAGGCCAGCATTCAGCGTCTTCATGGTCATCTCCGTCAGCCGGACTGGCTGCAAGCCAGTCTGGCAAAGGCGTTTATGGGCAGTCAGCCAGGAGCCAATCAGCACTCCAGGCATCACCAGCGATTCACCGACAAACCGTTGGTCGGCCTTTCGGCCAGCCAGCGGGGAAAGACGCACTTAGATCGTGTACTGCGAGGCCAGCAAGCAGACGACGATGCCGAACAGCGCGGCACCTTCGACGAACGCCGCCGTCAGAATCATCGAACCGCGGATGTTGCCCGCAGCCTCAGGCTGGCGAGCCATGCTCTCAACCGCACCCTTGCCGATCATGCCGATGCCGATGCCGGCGCCAACGACGCACAGCCCCGCACCGACGGCGGCAAAGGCCTTGCCCCACGTGATGCCGGTGTTCATCGCACGCGCCACCTCGGCGCTCTGCTGAGCCAGCGCCGGGCTTGCCGCCGCCGCCACCAGACCCGCCGCAACGATCTTCGAAACCATGCTCTTCATATCAACCTCTTTCTTGGCTAGAAAACTCACAGGCAACCAGTCTGCAGCATTGTCTTACCCGTCTTCACGCGTGAGCGTGCTCGTGGCCCTTTCCGTGGCCATGGTCATCACCATGGCCGTGAGCGTCATCATGCCCGTGTTCGTGATGATGCTCAAGCTGCGAGATAAACACTGTCGTCAGGAACGTAAACACAAACGCCTGGATCAACGCCACCATCAGTTCCAGGAAGAAGATGCCAAACGCGATCGCGGTCGACCCCACCGTCACCAGCAGGCCGACGCCCTTCTCCAGCCCAGGCTTGTATCCGATCATGTAGATGCCCGCACCGGCAAAGCTGTAGAGCACCACCATCAGGATGTGCCCTGCCGTCATGTTCGCAAACAGACGAATCGCCAACGCCACCGGCTTGATGAACGTGCTGGCAATCTCGATCGGCACGATGATCGGCCAGATGAACCACGGCGCGTCGGCTGTCAGGTGCTTGATGTACCCGCCTAGACCCAGTTCACGAATACCCGCTAGATTGATCGCCAGGAACGCAATGAACGCCAGCCCGGCAGTCACATAGATATTCTGCGTCGCCGTCATCCCCACGGGCAGAATGTGCTCCTTCTTCCACTCCGGGAAGATCAGCCACAGCCCCTTGCTGATCGGCACCATCCCCAGAAGGTTGTTGATCAGGATGAAGAAGAAAATCGTCAGCAGGAACGGCATGAACGCGTTCGTCCGCTTGCCCAGAAACGGCTTGAGCACCTCATCGCGGATATAGCAGATGATCACCTCAATCAGCGACGCACCGCGGCTCCGCGTCAAAAACCGATCATTACCCAGGCTCTCCGGCCCGGTCTTGATCTTCGCCGCCGCATACAGCAGCACCATCAGCGTCAACACCGACGCAATGAGCAGATTGCCAATGTGCGCCGACCACAGCCACCACCCGTCGGCGGTGCTCGTCCAGCGCTGATTGACAACCTGGCTAATCGGATCGGCAGCAAGTGTCAGCACGGTCTGATGCATGGTGGCCCTTGTCTTCTATCCCGAGGCATCTATCTGATCACCGAGTCGGCCCAGCCAGACCCGGAAGTGTTCATCCCAATCACCGACAGAAACCGATCCTCTCACCGAATTCAATTCGCTGTAGCCGCGCTCACTTCCGCGGCCCGCGCTCAACCTTGTTGAGCGCTCGGGTCAGCAAAAACGTGTCCGCCACTAGCGCGAGCATTCCCGCCGCCAGCAGCGGGC
>JALOQT010000246.1 GCA_025453375.1 Phycisphaerales bacterium
GTTGCTCGCACTAACACCAGATGCCCTGGATGTCGGATTATACGGGACCGTGATTGGTAACGTTTTCTTCACATTTTGAAATGAACATAACTGGAACGAGGGATTTGTGGGCAGTTCGTAGTCACTTGAGACCATGATGTTATGGTGCAGCAAAGGGCAGGCAGACAGCGGCTAGCAGCTTGCCTCTCTCCCACATGAATCTCCCCTCTTTGCATCTTCCCTGTGCGCCCTGTGCCCCTGTGGTGAACAACTCCGCTCGTCGAGGCTCCTAGTCTGCTCCATGATCGGTTCGCACTTGTCTGTCGCGGGGGGGATGCACTTGGCGGTGGCTGAGGCGCTGCGGCTTGGGCTGGAGTGTGTGCAGGTGTTCACCAAGAACCAGCAGCAGTGGCGGGTGCCGGCGCTGGGGCAGGGGGCGATTGAGGCGTGGCGGGGGGCGGTGCGGGATGCGGGGTGGCAAGGCGTGTCGCCGCCGCGGCTGGTGAGCCATGCCAGTTACCTGATCAATCTGGCCTCGCCGGATGCGGGGCTGCGGGCGAAGTCGATTGAGTTGATGGGTGAGGAACTGCGCCGGTGCGAGGTGCTGGGGATTCCGCTGCTGGTGTTTCATCCCGGGGCGTACACCACCTCGACGCGGGCCGACGGGCACGCGCGGCTGGCTGATGCGTGTGCGCAACTGCTGACTGATGCGCAGGCGCGCAGTGGGCGGACGGTGTTGTGCCTTGAAAACGTCGTCGGCGCGGGGACGACGATCGGCGGGACGTTTGACGAACTGGCGGCGGTGCGGGAGATGATCCTGACGCGGCTGGGAAGTACGGGGCAAGGGCCGCAGGTGGGTTTTTGTATCGATACGTGTCACGCCTATGCCGCGGGGTTTGACTGTGCATCGCCGGAGGCGTCGCTGGCGACCATAGAGACGATGCTGTCGACGCTGGGGCGCGGGAATGTGCGGTGCCTGCACGTCAATGACAGCCTGACGCCGCTGGGCAGCCGGCGCGATCGGCATGCGCCAATCGGTGAGGGCACGATCGGGCTGGCTGGGTTCGCCCCGTGGATGACGCACGAAGGCCTGGCGGGCCTGATGCGGATCATGGAGACGCCCAAGGGTCGCGTTGGCGGCGAAAAGAGCGACGGCGAGGACTTTGACGCGATCAACGCGCGGCGACTGCGGTCGCTGCTGGGGTGGCGCGCGGGCGAGGTGCCGCCCAGCGCGGCGGTATCCGGCGATTTCGGGCCGCGGATGCTGGCGGGTGCTGGCCTGGCCAAGGGCACGCCCAAAGCCAAGCCCTCAGGCGCGACATCCCGCCGCAAGATCGCACCTGGCGGGCGGGCTAAAACCACTGTGGCCAAGGTGACTGCGCCGAAGGCGACCAAGAAGACTGCGCCCAAGGGCGATGCGGCCAAGCCTCGCCGCGCCCGATAAATCTCCAAGCCCGCGCAAGCGGCATAACGATGCTGCACGGCACGCCGGAACGGCGCGGTGGCGCAGTTCATGCCCACGGGGGAAGATGATCGACCCGGACACACGCCGAGCAAGGTGACGTGAAAGGACGACGCACGCCGAGAAAAATCGTTTTTGCCCGGGCCGAAATGATTTTTGCCCAGGCCGGAACGACTCCGGCCCAGGCCAAAATGGTTTTTGCCCAGGCCGAAGCGGCTCCGGCCCGGGCCGAAATCGCTTGTGCCTGGGCCGGAACCGCATAAGCCCCCAGCGAAGTGGTTTGTGCCTTGGCTGGAACGGTCTTTGCCCGCAGCGAAATGATCTTTCCCGGCAGCGGCGTCGCCCCTGGGCGCTGCATCGCGAGGCGTGCACGGCGTTCTCCGGGCGGGCGCGATGGCTCGAAGAAAGGTTGAAGGCTGAAGGTCGAATGAGAAACCGCCCGCCTGCTCGTGCGGGCACGAGCGTTCGGCATGTTTCCCATTCAACCTTCTTCCTTCAACCTTGAATCACTACCGGCCGATGACCAGCAGCTGCTGCAGCAACTGGTCGCTGGTGCTGATCACGCGGGAGGCGGCGGAGTAGCCCGTGCTGCTGAGGATCAGGTTGATGAACTCGTTGGAGAGGTCGACGTTGGACAGTTCCAGCGAGCCGCCGACGATGCCGCCGGCGCCGGCGTCGCCCGGGATCACGATCTGCGGGTTGCCGCTGTTGGCACCGACGCCGTAGAGGTTCTGCCCGGCGTCGACGAGGCCTTCGGGGTTGCTGAAGGTGGCCAGGGCGACCTGGCCGATCGTGCGTGTGCGGCCGTTGTCAAATGAGCCGCTGATGGTGCCGTCGGCGCCGACGGCAAAGCTCGTCAGCGTGCCCAGCGGGCTGCCATCGACCTGCGCGAAGTTGATCGAAGAGTTTGATGCGCCCGCGGCGCCGGCCGTCGGGTTCGCCGCGGCGTTGACGCGTGAGAAGTCCAGCGTGAAGGTCAGCGGCTCAGCAGCGCCGACGGCTTGGCGGTTGATCGAGATCGAGACGCCCGGCTCGCCGAGGTAGCGGCCGTTTTCATCAAAGTTGATCAGGCCGCTAGCGACGCGCGGGTCGCCATCGGTGTCATCGGGGCTGGTCACTTCATAGCGCCAGGTGCTGCCGCCGTTGGGCCCGCCGCGCGAGACGAGCGTGACGGTGACTTCGACTGAGACGTTGTTGCCCAGCGAGTCAAAGACGGGCCGGGTGGTGCGGGTCGATTCGCCGTTGGCCTGGGCGATGTTGGTGATACCTGTCAGCGGCTGCGTACCGGCGCCGCCGCCGGGAGGGGTCACGACGAAGTTGGAGGAATCGAACTGCAGGTTGTTGGCACGGCCGGTGTTGCCGACGATGCTGATCACGCCCGTGCCGGCGTTGAGCGTCGCACCGGGGGTGAAGCCGTCGGGGTTGGCGCCGCCGCCGGTGGTGATCCGCAGGCCCTGGTTGATGAAGCTCAGAAGATCGTTGACGGTGGTTGTGGCGGTGATCGTCAGCGTCGAGTCAGGCAGGACGGTGCCGCTGCCTTGGCCGGTGGCGTTGGTACGTGCGCCGTCGAGGGTGATCGTCGAGCCGACGACGCCGATCGGGCTGCCGCCGGCGTTGCGCAGGTTCGTCACGAGGCTGGTGTTGCTGATCGGGCCGCTGGTGTCAGTCAGTGCGCCGAAGTCAAAGCGTGAGCCGCTGGTGGCCAGCACGCTGTTGCTGGCGTTGTTGAGTGTGCCGTTGAGCTGGGCGGTGCGCGTCGCCTCAGCGATGCGGAGCTGGCCGACGGGGATCGTGATCGGCACGAGCGTGCTGCGGTTGACGGCAAACTCAGCATCCACGCCCCATCCCATCACGCGATCGCCGCTGACGTTGACCAGTTC
>JALOQT010000010.1 GCA_025453375.1 Phycisphaerales bacterium
GATGATCTGGATTCCTGTCTCGGCCAGGAAACCTCCGGCGGGCGGGATGGTGACGGTCCACTGGTAGCCGTAGGTGCGGTCGAAGCCCGCGTTGGCGGGAGGCACGGTGTTGTTGAAGTTGGTGCTGATCGCATCGACCATGTCGTCGAGGGCGGTGGTGCCGAAGGGGAAGCCCACGCCGCCGCGGCCGATGTAGGCGTTGGCGTTGCCTCGGGGCATGAAGAGGATGGGCAAGGCCCCGCTGAGGTTGCGCATTTCCAGGCCGGTGTTGCCGGGGCGTGCGATGATGATGTCATCACCGGAGAGGGTCGGCACATCCAGGTCGGCGACCCAGAAGAGGTTGATCGTCAGTGGGTTGTCGCCGGTGTTGGTGATGGCGTTGCGGACCAGCACCAGCGGGCCTTGGGCCGGATTGCTGATCAGCCAGGACTGGCTGGAGGTGAAGCTCCAGGTGGCGCCACGGTTGACGCTGTAGTCGATGGTGGCCAGGGCGCTGGTGCCGAGGTTGTTGTTGGCGCCGCCGGTGCGGTTGATGATCAGCGTGCCGCTGGTGCTGGACGCGGCGTTGATGAAGGCGAACTCGCGCGAGTCACCCGCGACGCGGAAGAACCACCCGCCGCGCCAGTAGGCGTCGTTCTGACCGATACCCGTCTGGGAGAAGGAATAGGTGGAGTGGGCCGCGGTCGCGCTGGTGAGGCCGGCGAAGGTGGGCGCGGCAACACCGGCGATCGGCGTGTGACGGAAGACCGGGCCGGGGTTGGCCAGACCACCACCGCTCGGCGTGATCGTGAACGTCTGCGCGGCGGCGATGGCCACCGAACCAGCAACCGCCACAAGAGCGGCAAGCGCCTGGCGGGTGGTGCTGATCATCGGCGATGCGTTGGATGCGTGAGTCATTGTGCGGCCCTCCGGTTGAGCGTCGGCCAGCGGCGCGACGCGTGGTCAGTCGAGAACGCCACCGTGGCCCCTGTGGCCCGCGGTGGCTGTTCAACGTCACTCCCCTGCTGTGTCAGTGTGTCACCAAAGTGCGCGATAACCAGCGACAGGCGGAGAATCGTGCGAAACGCCAACTGGGGAGAATGGTGGGCGAGGGGAAGCCTCACCCAAACTGCCACCGGACGCGTGGCGGGCGGCGCGGGGAGGCGGTCGGGACGCGGCAAGCTGGCTGGGCGAGCGAGCAGGTGCGAGGGCGGTCAATCGTCAGCCGAGATCGCATTCGGCCCGCGGCCGGCGGTCTTTTCCATATAGCCGTTGCCCTTGCGCTGATACTTGGTGAAGCCCAGGCGGTCGAGGTTTTTGTCGCTGAGGGTGCCCTTGTTGAGGCCGGACCACTTGCCGGCGACGGCGGGGGCGGTGATGGCGCGGCGGCAGGGCTTGCCGCTCTCGGGGTGCTTGGTCAGCGGGGCGTCCTTCATCATCTGGACGATCTCGAAGGTCTCGCCGGTCGGAGCGCCCTTGGCGTCGAGGTATTCGTACAGGTATGTGGGCATGGCTTATTGAACGCTGGCGGGTGCGGGCAATCCACCCGCCGTGCGTGCGGCAGGCAACAAAATGAAAAGCCCCGCGAGCAACTCGCGGGGCGTAGGTGATCACTGCTTCAGTTCAGAGGCCGATGCTCAGCCCTCTTGCGTCTCGCGACGGCCCTCAGTCCTGGTCCCTCACACTTACGGGCAGCCAGCGAAGTAGAAGCCCAGGAAGACGATGATGTCGTCGGCCGTCAGGGCACCGTCGGGCTGGCTGGCGTTCTGGTTGGCACCGGCCACGTCAGCCAGCAGGTTGGCGGGGCTGGCGGGGTTGCCAGCGACCGGGCTGCCGGTGGTGTTGCCGAAGTACCAACCCAGGAACACGATGATGTCGTCAGCCGTCAGGGTGGCGTCGGGCGTCGTGCTCTGGTTCGGGCCGGCGACGTTGGCGCGGCTGGAGCAGGCGTTGAAGAGGTTGGTGACGATCGTGCGGTCGGCGGCGTTGACCACGCCGTCGCCGTTCAGATCGCCCGTGCCCCACCAGATCTGGGCCGGAGCGGTGGCGATGCCGGCGTCGACGATCGCCAGGTCGGCGGCGTTGGTGACGCCGTCGAGGTTCACGTCGCCCAGCGTCGTGCCCAGGATGACCTGGACCAGTTCGACCACGTCGGCCTGGTTGACGCGACCGTCGCCGGTCATGTCCGCCGAGAGGTCGGCGCGGGTCGTCTGGGTGCCCGTGGCGGTGGCCACGGTGACGATGCCGTTGGCCTCGGCCAGGTTGTTCCAGTTCAGCTCGCCGTCGGTGACGGTCGTGCTGCGGCGGAACTGAGCCTGGACGTACGAGATGTCCCAGCCGTCAACACGGTTGGCCTCGCCGGCGGGCAGGCCATCGGCCGAGTTGCCCGAGTCAGCACCGACCGGGACGTAGCCCGGCGCAACGCGGCCCGCACGGTTGTAGACGTCGCCGCGGGCATCGCCGTTGGCGTACGTCTTGGGCGTGGCCAGAGCCGTGCCGAAGAAGTTGCCACCGAAGGCCGAGTCGACGTTCGTGAAGCCGACCTTGCGATCGAGGCGGCGGCCGGTGTCCGGCACGCTGGCATCGGCCACCATCGCCAGACCGTCGGCGAAGTAGCGGACGTCCAAGCGGGTGAAGGAGCCGTCGCCGTTGAAGTCACCGAGGATTTCGATGACCGCATCGGCGGCATTGGCGGCCTGACCCGTCGCATTGGCCAGCGTGGCCAGAGCGCCCGTCGCGCTGGGGCTGGTCCAGATCGGGCCACCGTTGCGCTGACGCCACGCGGCGATCATCTGGGCGATGTCCGACGCGTTGCGCACGCCGTCGGCATTGAAGTCACCCGCGACGGCGTTGCGGAGCGGGAGGTTGGCGCCGTAGGCCAGCGTGGTGCCGCCCTGGGTGACGTAGGCATCGCCATTGGGCACGAGGCCGACGTCGGAGTAGCGGAAGTTGGTGACGAAGAGGCGGAGGGAATCACCGAACGCGCTGGCCGGGGCGAAGAGCGTGCCGAACGCGGCGGTGTTCGCTGTGCCACCCTGGGCGACGGTGCGGGCGTCGTTCTGGGCATAGGTGCTGCGGAGGGGCACCTTGCCGGCGCGGCTGTTGCCGTTGTTCGGCGCGACGCTGGCACCGAAGGTGGCATAGGCCGGGTTGCCCAGGATGTTGCCGCTCTGGAAGCGGATGAAATCCTGCAGCGACTGGTTCAGGCCCGGGTTCGGGACCAGGACTGTCGGATCGATCGACGGGGTGGACTGCTTGAGGAAGTCCGTCGCGCCCAGCAGGATGTACTGCGTGGCGGCAAACTCACCGGGGGTGAAGATCGTCTGGTCCGAGCCGGGCAGGGAGCTGAAAGCCGCGACCGAGCGGCTGATGTTGTTGATGTAGGCCGCGGCTTCGACGTTGCGCATGGCCGGGTTCAGCGTGCCGGGGCGGACTTCGCTGTTGTTCCAGCCGAGGCCACCCTTATTGGCCGGCGCCGAGCGCGGATCACCGAATGACGCGAGCGTGCCCGGGCCCCAGATGACCCAGCCGTTGGGGCCGTTGTCCAGGAGGTTGTCGAGCGTGGGGCGGACGAACTGCGTGCCGCCGTAGAGCGAGTTGCGGACGCTGGCGATTTCCATCTTGCCGGTGGTGAGCCAGCTGGTCAGGAAGGCCGAGTCGGTGCCGCTCTGGCTCTCAAAGCCGCGCTCGGGGCCGACGTAGCCGATGGCCAGACGATTCTGGATGACGGAGCCTTCGACGCGGTTGTTGCCCTGCTTGTTGCTGGGGATGTAGACCGGGCCGAGGCGGTCAAACTGCACGCCGTTGTTGCGGACACCGGCGTTGTCGCCGTTGTTCCACGAAGGATCGATGCCGTTGCTGTTGTCAAAGGCGTTGCGCGTGCCCGAGCCGCTGTCACGGGTGACGACGATGAGGTTCTCGCCGTCGCGCTGGCGGCCGGTGGTGAAGAGGTGGCGGATGTCGGCCTGATCGAACTGGTTGCTACCGATGCCGAAGTTGATCACCGGCGCGACGGGGGCGATGAGCACCAGCGTGTCGAAGATCGTGTTGGCGTCGGGCGTGACGCTGGGGTTGAACAGGTTGGCGCCGCCGGTCAGCGTGGCGAGGGTCGTCTGGCGGCTGCCGCTGTTGCGACGGGCCCCGTCAAAGTCCACCGGGTTGCCGGCGTTGCTGCCGTAGCCAGCGGTGAGCGGGCGACGCTGCGAGCCGGTCGTGCCGGTCTGCGTGACGGCCCAGGCGGTCGGAACGTCCAGCGGGGAGACGTCCACACCCATGCCGCCGGTCTGGCTGATGCCCTCATTGGGGCTGGTGCTGGCCACGGCGTTGCTGGTATATAACGCGCGGAACTGGAGCGGGCCAGCGGTGATGACCTGACGAACGGGCGCGCCCATCGGGTTGTTGCTGTTGAACAGAGGGCCGAGATCCTCGGGCACCTCGGGGTTCGGATTGGCACCGGTGTTGTCCTGCGTCGCGGCGCCGGCCTGGATGTAACGCGAGCGGTTGTAGAACGCGGCGGTGCGGGCGCTGATGCGCAGCGACTGGCTGGCCACCGTGTTGGTGCCTGGCTGCGTGGTGAACGTGCGGCCGAAGTCGATCAGTTCCTGGAAGCCGTTGGTGCTGCCGACGGCCGAGTAGATCAGCACCCACTGCATGTTCGCGGGCGTGGCCGTCGGCCACGTCTGGTTGCCCGGGAAGGGCGAGGGCACGACGAACGGAGCGAGCTGATCGACCTGGAAGCCACCGTTGACGCGGGCGACGCCGTCGCCATCGACATCGATGAAGTCAATCGTGCTTGCCCGTGAACGCAGGAAGGTCTCCAGCAGCGTCGCGCCGGAAACGTTCACCACCGTCGGCTGAGCGGCGGCATAGCCCGCAAACACGCCAACGCTCGTCCCCGCCAACGCCATCAACGCCAACTTTGAACGCGTCATGATCTGATCTCCTCTGCAAAGGTGAAGTGGTCTGTGAAACGTGCTTACGCCGATCCAACACGCCGACTTTTCTGCTTTGACTCCCGATCAACTCTCAACCCGGTCTCAATCTCCGTGCTCGTCTGAGCCTCGACTACACAGCCGCTCCAGGCGCGGTGACAGCCCTTGCGATTCACGGTCTTCGCACGAAGCACACATTCATCTGTTGTGGGCTGTCCCTGCCCGCTGTGGAACTCGGCCTGGAAGAAGCATGCCGTCACTTTCGCGCCGGCACACCCAAAGTCTCGTGAAGATCAGATCAGGTTTGCACGCCGCGGCCAATCGCCGGGCGAGCGTGTGATGGCCTGATCATGGGATCGGGGTCATGTTGCTGATGCCCGTGCCAGTGCCCGTCACACTCCAGAGGCGATCACCCCAGAGGCGGCGCTTGAGGGTGTCCTGCACGTTGAGACGCTCGACGTGGCCGTCGGCGAAGGCGAAGTGCGACATGCCGCCGAACTCACCCTTGCTGCCCGGCTGCTGACGGCCGACGAGGTTCAGATCGCTGGGCGTGGTCTGCCAGAGATCCGAGGGGTTGTTGAGGATCTGCGAGGTCGGGAGCAACTCGTTGAGCTCCGGATAGCGGAAGCGCGGGATGTTGCCGATGTTCGGCTCGCTGAGCACGTTGCGCCCGCCGCTGGTGGAGACGAACGGCATGATCGGACGGTGGCTCTTGCTCTTGACGCCACCTTCGAACACCGCTCGCCAGTTGCCGCCATAGGACGCTAGTTCGCTAAGCATGATCGTGCCGGCAGCGTTGCTCGGCTCAGCATCGCGCGGGAGACGATTGCGGCGAGGCAAGCCGTCATTGGCAAACTTGTTGCGCGGGATCAGCGCACCGTTGGGAGCAAACGCGACTCGCCCGACCTGACGGTCATACGGCGTGCCGCTGGGCGTCGAGCTCCCGACGTCGTTGACCTGGCCGGACTCCCAGTTGTCGGGATTCGGACCGGGGTTCGTCGCCGGGGCACCGCCGCGCGGCGAGGCCGGGCTCTGGAACGCTTCAGTGTTTCGCGCATCTTCAAACAGCGAAATCGACCAGTGGATATAGCCGTTGGCCGGGACCGGGTGGTCTGTCGTCTGCTGCGGAATCGTCCAGTTGAAGCCCTCAGGCGTGCTGGCGTAGACGTATGCCGGGGGCATCTGGCCCTGGAAGGTGGCGTTGTACTGGAAGACGCCCAGGGCGACGCTGCGTGCGTTGCTGGCCGTCTTCGTCGCGCGGGCCTCATTACGGGCCGCGCCGAGGGCCGGCAGCAGAATGCCGACGAGCAGCGCGATGATCGCGATGACCACCAGCAGTTCAATCAGCGTAAAACCACGAGAGACGATCTTGTTCATAGTCATGGCCAGCACTCCTGCATCAGACGCCAGGACGCTGAGCGAACCGACACCACGAGTGCCGCTCAGCGCCATTTCGAAGAGGGCAGACCATAGATCGAGGGGCTTGGAAAGTCGGTTCACAAAGCATGATGTCTCGATCAAGATCGCGCTAGGGCCGTGTAAACATGAAGACGGCGTCAACGCAGCGCAAAGAACCAACGCGTCAGACGCGATGACCTTCACACAGCAGTCGGGTATCCAAACACTTCATGAAGGCCCGGCAGCATGGTCGATACGCCCACGACCAGGTGGCGGTCGACGCCGCCGACGCAAGGCGCAGCCCCTGCGCCAGTCGATATCGTCCTGCCCACTGCACACGTCACGTTGATCTCTCCATCACTGTCGAGCCCTCCCTGACTGACGCACCACCTCCAACGCCGACGCCCGCCCACCCGCCAGCGCGATCGCGCGCCGGCGCGGCGTGGCAGGTCGTCGCCTTCCTCATCGGCCTAGGCATGCTCGGCGTCTGTGTCTATTTCGTCGCCAGCAATCCGCAGTATCGCGCGCAAATCGCACGCCTGGCCTCCGCCCCGTGGTGGCTGCTTGGTGCGGTCGTCGCCATCACGCTGGGCTTGCTGGCCAGCACGGGGATGGTCTTTCGCAGCACGCTCTCGCCCATCCGCCGCATCAGCGTCCTGGACGCCTGCACGATCAACGCACTGTGCACGCTGCTGGGCAATCTGCCATTCAAACTCAGCCTCGTGGTGCGGATCCTGATCAACACGCGGCGCCATCACGTCCCCCTGCCGACAGTCATCTCCTGGATCGGCGGCACGGCGTTGGTCATCATCATCAGCCTCGCCCCCGCCGTCGCCGCGACGTTCATCTTCAAGACCGTCGACGCCCGCTGGTGGCTAGCGACGGTGCTCGGCACGATCGTGCTGGCGACCATCGCGGTGCTGATGGCCCAGCGCCTCGCCCCGCCGGATCGGTGGCACGCGCTGATGCTGCGGATGCCCGGATTCATCCAACGCCTCGCGGCCCGGCCCATCGTCGTCAAACTGCATCACGGCCTGGCCACGCTGGCCAGCCCCAGCGCGATGACCCACGCCCTGCTGTGGCGCACGATCGACCTGGCCGGGCAGACCGTCCGGTTCTGGCTCGTCGCCCAGGCCCTGGGCGTAGAGATGACCTGGGCACAGTGCCTGATCGCCGGCACAACCTACTTCTTCCTGCAAGGGGCCAGCCCCGCCGGGGCACTGGGCACGCGCGAGGGCGGCACGGCCCTGGTCCTCTCGCAACTGGCCGGGGCCGATGCGCTGGCCGTCGTGCTGGCCGTCACCGCGATTGAAAGTGCCGTCAACGTCATCGCCGGCGTGGCCAGCGCGGCATACTTGCGCCCCGATCGCCTGGCCCGCGCCTCAGCCGCGCCGACGACTACTTCCCTTTAACCCACCGCAGTGTCGCCCGCGCGACGCGCTGACCGAGCAGCTCCGCCGTACGCAAATCACCCGAAGACGGTGCACTGCTGCCATGGGCGCTCTGAGCCATCGCGCCGGTGTAGGCACCTAGACGGTTGACATCCTCAGCGCTCTGCCCCGCGGTCATCTGCCCAAGGCTGACCCACACCATGCTGTGCTGGGCGGCGAAGGTCGCCAGATAGCTCAGCGTCGTCTGCTTATCACCGCTGAGGCCGCCACTGTTGGTAAAGCCCGCGGCGATCTTGTCTGCCCAGCCCTGCTTCATCCACACGCCTCCGGTGGCGTCGATGAACTTCTTGAACTGCGCCGACGGCCCGCCCATGTAGGTCGGGCAGCCGAAGATGATCGCATCGGCGGCGGCCAGCGAATCCATCTGCGCAATCGCCTCATCACTGGTCAGCAGCGTCGCACTGACGCCCGCGACCGACGCCACGCCCGCATGCACGCGCTCGGCCTGATGCTTGGTGTGCCCAAACCCCGAGTGATAGATGACGATGATGCTGGCCATGATGCGTGCTCCTGAGAAGTGAAGGCGCAGCATAGCCCGACGCACATCCATCACTCATACGCTTGCCCATGGCCTCACCCCACCCGGCCCATCCAAACCTCACGGTCTTCGATCATCCGCTGATTCAGCACAAGCTGTCATACCTGCGAGACAGCACGACGACGCATCGACCGTTTCGGGCGCTGATCTATCAGATCGCCGGCTTGATGGTCTACGAAGCGACGCGCGAGCTGCCCACGCAGCGCGTGATGGTGCAGACGCCCATCGAGCCGGCAGAGTGCTCGCGACTGCGGGCGCCGATCACCGTTGTGCCCGTGCTGCGATCGGGCCTGGGGATGGCCGAGGGGATCATGGAGATGATGCCCGAAGCGCGGATCGGCCACCTCGGCCTGGCGCGCGATGAGCACACGCTGCAGCCCGTGGCCTACCTGAAGCGTTTGCCCAAGGACCTTGACGCCGGGCCGGTGATCCTCGTCGATCCGATGCTCGCCACCGGCGGCAGCGCCGTGCAATCCCTCACCACCCTGCGTGAGCACGGCGCGACGGACCTTCGCATGATCTGCCTCGTCGCCAGCCCCGAGGGCGTACGCCGAATGGCCCGCGAGCACCCGACCGTGCACGTCTACGCCGCGGCGCTGGACCGCCAACTCAACGACAAGGGCTTCATCCTGCCGGGCCTGGGCGATGCGGGCGACCGGATGTATGGGACGTGAGTGGGGAAGCGACCAAGCGACCAAGAGCCAAGCGACGGAGCGACGGAGGGAAAGGCAGGAGGGCACGTAAGGGCAACGCGTGCGAGCCGAGAGGTTTGAACATTCCGCCGTTTGCGGTATGCTGTTTCGATGCCCCTTTCGCCTCACCTCTTGCTCGCGTGCATCTTCGCATCACCCGTGCTGGGGCAGGCCGCGTCGCCGCCTGCTGAGGCCCCCGCCGCGCCAGCCGCAACCCCAGCCGTAACCCCCGCCCCGGCCATCATCACCCTCCCGCAGTTGCCCGCCTCCACGCGTCTGACGCGCACGCCCGCTGCCGAACTGGCCTCGATCGCCGACGATTCACTCAAGCCCGAAGCGCTCCGCACCGCCGTCAGCCGTGCGGCGATGCGCATCGTCGCCCTTCAAGAAGGTTGGCAGCAGTCCGAATGGCCATACGAAGGGGTCTACCGCGTCGGGGGCAACATTCCCGTGGGCTATCGCATCGGCGGCACGGCTATCGGCGTCATGGCCCTGCTCCAGGCCCGCCCGCACGTGCCCGAGGCCGATCGCCCGGCGCTTGACGCCTCGATCACCAAAGCCGCCGACTTCATCATCGCCGCACGCACCCAGCCCCTGCTCTCAGTTGAGACGTATCAAGCTGGCTACGACGTGCGCGGCTGGGCCGCGATCTACGCCCTGCACGCCTTGAGCGATCTGCATCTCGCCCGCACCGCGCTGCCCAGGGGTGACGCACCCTCGTGGGCCGAGGCCGCCCGCACCGCCGAGCATGACGCCGCCCGCGCGTGGTATCTCGACGCACTGCAACGTCAGGAAATGCCCAAGACCGGCGGGTGGAACTACGCCCGCCCGCGCGGCGTCGATGCCCCCGGCGCGCCATCGAGCTTCATGACCGCCACCGCCATCCAGGCCCTGCTCCGCGCCAAAGCCGCGGGCCAGACGATCGACCCCGCCGTGCTGCAGCGCGGCTTAGACGTGCTGGACAAAACCCGCAACCCCCTCAGCGGCGAAGTGGCCTACAGCGGCTTTGCCTCCGCACGCGACAACGACGGGAAGGACATCCCCGGCGCAACGGGCCGCATGTGCGTGCTGGAAGCGACCCTGGCCCTTGCTGGCGATCCTCGCGCCAGCGTCACGCGCCTCGCCTCGGCAGTCGATGCGTTCGTCGAGCATTGGGACCAGCTCGATGTCCGCCGAACGATGACCGGCACACACGTGCCGCCGTACGGCGTCGCGCCGTACTACTTCATGTTCGCGCATCGATACGCTGCCCAGGCCGTCGAACTGCTGCCAGCCGACCAGCGCGAGGCCCGCCGCGCCGCCATCACGCGTCTGCTGTTTCGCACCATCAGCGCCGACGGCACGTGGAACGACCGCATCTTCGCGCGCTCGGCCAACTTCGGCTCCAGCTTCGCCATCCTGGCCATGACCGAGCAACCGGCTCTCGCTCGTGCTCCAGCAGCAGCCTCCGCTCCAGCGCCAGCCCCCGCCCCGGGCCCCGCCATACCCTGATTCGTCACTTACGCAGGAGGCTTCCGTGACGGCGACCCGCAACGTTGATCGTGCATCCAAACCCGCGCCGGATTCACTGGCCGCCCGCTATCGCACCGTGCAGGAGCGCATCGAGCGTGCCGCTCGCGCCTCGGGCCGCACATCCAGTGACATCATCCTCGTGGCCGTCAGCAAGTACACCGGCCTGGATCAGATCCGCGAACTGGTGCAACTCGGCCATCGAGATTTCGGCGAGAACCACGTCCAGGCCCTCGTGCAGCGCGCCGCCGCCATGGACGAGTGGTTCGGCCGCCACAAGCAGCTCCCGATCCTCAAGCCCGCAGCCAAGGACGCACAGTCCCCCCTGCGCTGGCACATGATCGGCCGCCTGCAGCGCAACAAGGCCCGCAAGGCAGCGGAACTCTGCCGCCTGATCCACTCGGTCGACAACGCCCGCGTCGCCGAAGAGGTGCAGATCGCCGCCAACAAGCTCGGCCGCACCGTCGATGTGCTGCTGCAGGTCAACACCAGCGGCGAAGAATCCAAAGCCGGCGTGGCCCCCGCCGCGGTCATGCACGTGCTGGACATGCTCGACACGATGATCAACGTCCGCGTGCGCGGCTTGATGACCATGGCCGCGCACGATGAGGCCGGCCACAGCACCGACCCGCGCGCCACCTTCAGCCGCCTGCGCGAACTGTTCCAGGAAGCCAAGCGCTACGCCCCGGTGACGGAGCACTTCAACATCCTGTCAATGGGCATGAGCGATGACTACGAAATCGCCATCGCCGAGGGCAGCAACCTCGTCCGCGTCGGCAGCGCGATCTTCGGCGCACCGACCCACGTGCCCGACGAAACCGAAGACGAAGGCGACGACGACACCGAATAAGGCCCGAAGACGTCTCGGCCACGCCCGCGCCGCTCACGCCTCCGCCCGCCTGCCAAACCGCGCCATCAGCACCGCCGGCACGCCCACGGGCATGACGGTGATCGGCCCGCAAAACTCCGCCGCGCTCGGCTCAACCATCCCGCGCTTGAGGCCGACGAACGTCACCGTCTGATCTGCCCGCACCGCATCGGTCGCCCCGCCAGGTCCGTCACCAGCCACCGCCGCGCGGCCCGTGTCGGCATCCAACCCGCTGGGCACATCCGCCGCGATCACCCGCACCACGCGCTTGGCGCATCGAGCCCCATTGATCGCCGCAATCGCCTCGCCATATCGCCCCGTCACCGGCCGCGAGGCGCTGACGCCCGTGCCCACCACACAATCCAGCAGGATCGGCGCGCGATCCAGCCCTGCCAGCGCCCGCGACATCACCTCGCCGATCGACTCACCCGCCTTCGCCATCACAATCCGCAGCCCCATCGCTCGCGCGACGCGCAGGTTCTGCCCCGCATCGCTCGCCGCATCGCGCGGCTCATCAAGCAGCACAACCACCACCGCCACGCCCGCGTTGGCCAGATGCCGCGCCGCGACCAGCCCATCACCCCCATTGGCCCCCGCCCCGGCGACAACTAGCACCGGCCGCGGCAAACTCACTCCCGCCCCCACCTCCAGCGCCTCAATCGCCAGCGCCTGCCCGGCATAGTCCATCAGCACTCGCGTCGGCAAGCCAAACTCCTCCGCACACAGCCGATCAATCTCGCGCATCTCCGCCACGCTATACAGCCGCGGCTTGTGGGCATCGCTGGTC
>JALOQT010000247.1 GCA_025453375.1 Phycisphaerales bacterium
GCCGGATATTCGCGTGCGTCTGCGTGAGGCGGCTACGACGGCGCGCGTCGGGATCAGCCAGGGTGACACGATCTGGGCGATGGCCATCGGCGCAGGGCGACCGCCGGCGACGCTGCGCACGCCGGTGACGATCGCGCTGGATGATACCGGCTGGCTGCTGACCGACACCGCAGGCGTCATCGCCCGGTTTCCGCGATTGAACGATCTGGAACTGGCCCCGCAGCGCGACATGCTCAGCGGCGTGACGGGGGAGATGGGTATCGGCGGGGTAAGCTCGACGGATCGCGTGACTCGCGTGACGGCCGGGCGGCTGGCGCGCGATGCCAGCACGGTGAACCTGACGGCGAAGATGACGCTGGACAACGTGCGGTTCCCGGGCAAGTTTGTGCTCTCGCCGCGGTCGGACGTGACGGCCCGGACGTTTGACCTGATCGAGCACGCGGGGATTGAGGAGTATCTCGTCGGCGTCGTGGCGGCGGAGATGTGGCCGAACTGGCCGCGGCAGGCCTTTGGCGCGCAGGCGGTGGCGGCCCGGTCGTATGCGATTCAGCAGCGGAACCTCTCGCGGCTGGCGGGCTCGAAGTTTGACGTCGAAAGCTCGGTGCGCGATCAGGCGTATAAAGGCGCGGCGGACAATCCCAATGCGGCCCTGGCGGTGCGCGATACTGAGGGCGTCGTGCTGCTGTGGAATGGGCAGGTGCTGCGGGCGTATTACTCGTCGACGGCGGGGCCGAACCCGGCCAGCGCGCGGGACACGTGGCCGATCGTGCGCGGGTTTGAGTACAACCTCGTCGGCCCGCTGCAGGCCGGGGAGCGCGAGGCGGGCCTGGGCCGCACAAGCCCGTTCTATCGCTGGCAGGTGACGCGGACCAGTGCCGAGATGCAGCAGCGCCTGCGCGCCTGGGGCCAGATCAACGGCGGCACCCTTCGGACGCTCGCCGAGATCGTCTCAGTCCGCCCCGCAGCGACCAACGCGACCGGCCGCCCGACGCGGTTTGTGATCACCGATCGCAATGGCACGCAGCACACGCTCAGTGCTGAGCAGCTCCGCCAGGCCAGCAACACCGACGCGCCGGGCCTGGCCAAGATCGTGCGCGAGAACCGTGTGAACTCCTCGGATATGGACGCGTGGACGATCAACGGCCCGAGCGTGACGATCGCCGGGCGCGGCTTCGGCCACGGCGTGGGCATGTGCCAGTACTCCGCCAAGGAACTGGCCGACCGCGGCGTGAAGTGGCCGGAGATCGTCGGGCAGTTTTATCCCGGCGCGGAGTTGAAGCGGGTGTATTGAGGAAGGGCCGAGGTTGGGTTCGGGTGCTTGGCCATCATCCGCTGAGCCGCACCCTCATCCGCCGTCCTGCGGCTGAACGCCGCAGGCGGCACCTTCTCCCGCGTGGCGGGAGAAGGCGTTGGGCGTGTCAAATGCTCACGAATCGCACTGCCCTTCTCCCGCCCTGGGGGGGCGGGAGAAGGTGCCGAGCGAGCGTTGGGGGGGCAGCGAGCGAAGGCGGATGAGGGTGCGTCTTACCTGACGCCTGACGCTTCACGTCTCACGTCTTCTCACTTCGCCCACGTCGCCCACTGGGTGACGAGGCGCTGGGTGATCGGGCCGGGGGGGCCTTGGCCGATGGTGCGGGTTTCGATCTGGCGGACGGGCAGGATGCCCCAACTGCTGTTGGTCAGGAAGACTTCGTCGGCGTCGAGGATGTCGTTGATTGTCAGCATTTCGCGTCGGGCGGCGATGCCCCACAGGCTGAGCCATGAGAGCACGCGCTGGCGTGTGATGCCGGGCAGGACGCTGCTGGGCAAGGCGCCTTTGGCCTGTGGCTGCGCATCGGTGGCGGGGTCGTGGTCCTCAGGTGGGCCATCGGGGCCGAAGCCTTCCTGGCCGCGGGCGATGGGCGTGCGGACGATGCCGTCTTTGACGATCAGCAGGTTCGAGACGCACCCGCCGGTGGCGTGGTTGGTGACGTCAAAGACCAGCGCCTCGGCGGCGCCCTTGGCCCCGGCGAGCTGCAGTTCGCGCAGGCGCCACCAATAGTTCAGCGTCTTGTGCCCTTCCAGCGGGTTGAAGGGGTTGGCCCGCGTGTCGGCCAGCGTGACGAGCACGCCCTGGTTCAGCATCGCTTCAGGGTAGTTTGTCGCGGGCTGGGCGACGATCAGGATCGTCGGCTCCACGCGGCGCGGCTGGGTGGCGGTAGAAGCGGTGCCGGCGCGGGCCACGCCGCTGGCGTCACGCGCGGCGAGGTTCAAGTCGCCGCCCGTGACGGTCAGTCGCACGCGGGCGCGGGGCAGCCCGCTGCGGGCGACGGTCGCGAGCACCGCTTCGGCGAGGCCTGGGCCTTGCAGGTCGGGCCAGAGGCCGAGTTGCTCGGCGGAGGTGGTCAGGCGATCGATGTGGGCATCGAGATCGACGACCCACGGGCGCGGGTCGGCATCGGGGATCGGCTCGACGCCGCCGAGCATGGTCTCGAAGAGGCCGACGGCGTGCTGCGTGCCGGCGTCCATGACGCCGAGGCGCGCATCGTCGAGATCGAGAAACCGGCCGTTGAGGAAGACAGTCGCCATCGCTCATCCCCCTGCGCGGCTGCGCAGGTTGTCCAGCGCGTTCATGTAGTTGATGTATGCGTCGTAGGGCGAGTCGTATGGGCTGAAGTACTTGTGCACGTCGCCGTCGGCCCAGTACTTGGTGCACATGTAGTAGAAGTGGTCGCTGGTGGTGAGTTTGCGCCAGTCTTCCAGTACGAACTCGGCCAGTTGCTGGCCGTGCTGGTCATTGGCCGCGTGGGCCTTCTCGGCCTTCTGGCGGATGAGTTTTTCGAGGCGATAGGTCTCGTTGAGGGCGTTGCTCTGCATGCTGTTGCCCAGCCATGCCGAGAGGTCTCGCTCGGTGTCGGCCCAACTGATCATGTGCGGAGCGTCATACTCGCCGGCGGGGTCATACTTCAGGAAGGCCTGGGTGGGCGTGAGGAACTCATTCTGGCCTGGGTTGACGTCGAAGATCTTTTCGGGCAGGACGTCCATGAACTGGAAGATGCCCGTGTCGGCCCATTGGTGCTCGCCGAAGGTTTCGTAGTCCATGAAGAGGTTGCAGACATAGCCGTTGCCGTTGATCTGGTTGACCCACCCGGCGAACTTTTCGGCGCTGAGGGGCCAGTCGGCCCAGCCGCGGTTGCTGAAGCGGAAGGCGATGTCATCGCTGAGGCGATAGTTCTTCAGCAGCAGGCCGAAGGGCTTGCCCTCGCGACCGGTTTCCGGCCAGCCGGGCAGGCCGGGGGTGCGATAGAGATAGTTCGGCGAGCGATAGCCCA
>JALOQT010000248.1 GCA_025453375.1 Phycisphaerales bacterium
GCCTGCGACGGGGAGCGGAGGTGCCACGCCGGCGAGCAAGGCGGAGGGTGCGGCGAAAGTGTCTTCAGTGCGAAGCGGCGGTGGTGATAAGCCTGCGGCGGCGAAGCGTGGGGGCAAGAAGTCGTAAGGGTGATGATGTTCGTGCACGCACATAACGCAACAGGCCCACGCGTCCTTGCGTGGGCCTGTTGTCAATCATGAACTGAGTGTGTCGGGAGCATCAGTGGACGGGGGATGCCGCGCCTTCGATGGCTTCGACGACCTGTCGGACCTGGAAGGGCTTCTTGAGGACGTGCTCGAAGCCGTTGGTGCGGAGGCCGGCGAGCTGGGGGTCGGTGAGTTTGCCGCTCATGGCGATGACGCGCGTCATGGCGAAGTCATCCTGGCCGCGGAGGAAGCGCGCGACGTCCTTGCAGTCGCCATCGCGCAGGTGCATGTCCAGCAGGACGACGTGCGGCTTGAAGCGATCGCACTCGATGCCGGCGGCGAAGGCGGTGTTGGCGGTTTTGACTTCGTAGTTGCCCTGCTCGCCGAGGACCTTGGCCAGGACGTCGAGGACTTCCTGCTCGTCATCGACGATAAGGACGCGGGTGCGGCCGCTGAAGATGCCGTCGAGCGGAATGCCGTGGGCCTTCATGAACTTGATGAGCTGCGAGACCGGGATTCGCCGGTCCTTGCTGCCGGGGATTCGGTAGCCCTTGAGGCTGCCTGAGTCGAACCACTTGCTGACGGTGCGTGGTGCCACGTTGCAGAGCTTGGCGACTTCACCGGTTGTCAGAACGTCTTTTTCGCTGGTCATAACCTCGTCTCCTGCCAAGGCGCACCGCGTAGTGCCTCATGCCGGTCGGCGTTCCATGCCGCCCGCGCGGTGCGTGTCGAAAAGAAGATCGGCGCGGCGGGGGCGGGTCTTGACGGTCGTGCACAAGGAATCTGCACGAGTGGAGGAATCGGGGAGTTTTCGGGCTTGCGGCGTGCGAGAAACGCGCAACAGCCGCGCTGGTGCGACGGGGCCATGCGACGTGCACGCCCGAGTTGTGGTGGGTCGGCGAGGTGCGAGGGCGTTTATCAGGACGTGCGAAGGTCCGCAGAACGCGCGTGAGGGCGCGTGGATGCGTGCTAGCGGAACATCCACTTGAGGGCTGAGCGCATTTGCTCGAGGCGCTTTGACGGGATCGGCCCGAGGGGGAGGCGCGGCCAGGTGGTGCGGGTGATGTAGATTGGTCGCGTCAGGGCGAGGAGGCCGAGCGGGCCGCGGCTGGTGCCCCAGCCGGAGCGTGCGTGGCCGGTGATGCCCAGGGCCGGGTGGCCGCCGGGCAGGACACAGTCGTTGATGGCGATGACGCCGCTGCCGCTGAGGGCCAGGGAGCGAATCATCGCCTCGGCGCGTGCAGGGCGGGAGGTGAAGATGCTAGTCATCAGGTGCTGCGTGCAGGTGCGGTGGACGGCGAGGGCGTCGGCTTCGTCATCGATTGGCAGCACGGCGACGAGGGGGCCGAAGTGCTCCTGCGTGGCGCAGGTGACAAGCTCGGCGGTGCGGGGGACGTCGATGAGGACGCGGAGAGTGTCGGCGGCGGACGAAGGGCTCTCGCTGGGGGTGAGCCAGCGTGCGCCGGTCGGGGTGTGCATTGCGGCGTGGGCCATGGCGTCGCAGCGGGCGCGGGCGGCGTCGTCGATGAGGCGCTGGGGCGTTGTGCTGCGTGCGGCGATGGTTGAGACGTGTGTGGCGAGGGCTTTGGTGAAGGCGTCGTAGATGCTTCGCTGCACGAGCACGCGGCGCGGGGCGAGGCAGGTCTGGCCGCAGTTCATGGCGGCGGCCTCGGCGATGGACTTGGCGGCGAGGTGCACGTCGGCGTCGTCGAGGACGATGGCGCTGTCATTGCCGGACAGTTCGAGCGTGGTGCCGACGAAGTGCTCGGCGGCCCAGCGGGCGATGTGCTGGCCGACGGCGGTTGAGCCGGTGAAGATGACGTGGTCGAGCGTGATGGCCTTGCGGGCGTGGGCATCGAGCAGGGCGGGGCCGGCGTCACGCGTTGGCTCGGTCCAGCGCAGGATGGTTGCGTCGGCGCCGGCGTCGCGGGCGAGTTGCAGCAGGAGGCGCTGGCTGCGCGGGGCGCGCTCGCTGGGCTTGACGATGACGCGGTTGCCGCCCAGCAGCGCCTGGACGAGCTGGATGCCCAGCAGCTGCACGGGGTAGTTCCAGGTTGCGATGATGGCGACGGTGCCGAGCGGCTCACGCTGCAGGCGAAGGGCGGTGCCGGGCATGAAGGTCCACGCGCGGGGGACGCTGCGCGGCTTGAGGAGGGCTTTGGCATGGCGGCGGTGCCACGCGCAGGCGGCCAGGAGCGTCATGACATCACCGGTGACGGCTTGCCACGCGGGCTTGCCGACGTCGGCGATGATCGCATCCGTCAGGGCGCGTTCGTGGGTGATGATGGCGCGCGTGAAGGCCTTGAGCCAGGCGAGGCGGGCGGGGAGGGGCCATGGGGGGGGCGTGGGGGGGAGCGTGGCGGCGGACGCCGAGCGGTCGAACAGTGCGTGCTCGCCGAGGGCTGGGGCCGATTGTGTGCTGCTGGTGGGCGACGCCGAGACGGTCATGGGCGAGGGTAGCGCGAGCATCTGGAGGCTTGATTCGCGCCGAGTGAACGAAGCTGGTAGAGTCTGCGTCAGTGCGCCCCTCTCGGAGAGAGGGGGTACCTATGGGTTGCAGATTTCGTGCTGAGTTTGGCGGGTCTGGCGGCGGTGTCTGCGGTCGGTCGTTCCTATCATGTTTCAGTCCTTGCACTTCCACCGTGCAACACTGGAAAGCTCACGCACACATGCCTGCTCGCTCAACTTCCGGCACGTCCAAGCCCTCCATCGCGATCATCGGCGCAGGCCCTGGCGGCCTGGCCGCGGCGATCCTGCTGCTGGCCAGCGGGGCGGATGTCACGATCTATGAGCGCATGGATCGCCCCGGCGGGCGGACGGCGCGGCTGAGCGTGGCGGGGCGCAGCGGGACGTATCACTTTGACACGGGGCCGACGTTTTTTCTGATGCCCTACGTGCTCGATGAGGTCTTCAACGCCGCGGGCAAGCGGCTGGCGGACTATGTGGACCTCACGCGGCTGGACCCGATGTATCGGCTGGTGTTCGGCGCGGCCAAGGACGCATCCGGGCGCGAGCGCACGCTGGACTGCACGCAGGACCTTGAGGAGATGGCCCGGCGGATCGGCGCTTTCAGCCCGGCCGATGGGCAGCGGTTCGTTGAATCGATGCGGGAGAATCGCGCGAAGCTCGCGGCGTTTGAGCCGGTGCTGC
>JALOQT010000249.1 GCA_025453375.1 Phycisphaerales bacterium
CCTGGTTCACCATGCGCTGGACCGGCACGGAGTGGGTGCGCCGGCCCTTCACGACCTCGGATCACAACTACGACCACGGCTCCCTCCACATTGAGCCGGACGGTCTCTGGCGGATCGTCGCGCCGACACTCTCTGGCAACACCACGCTCAACGCCTCGGGTGCGACGCCGTGGGTCGTGGAAACCTCCATCAACACCGGCACATTCACGCTGAACAACACCGGCAGCCTTGGCGTGGCGACGGGTGGCGGCACCGTCTCGATCGTCGGCACGATCACCAACAACGGCTCGACCACCTGGAGCAACGGCGTCGGCTGGACGCACACGCTCAGCGGCGCGACTGTCAACAACGCCGGGACGATCACCTTCCCAGGCTCCCTGAACATCAACGAAGGCACCAACCCCGCGACGATCAACAACACCGGCACCCTCACGCGGACGGCCGGCGGGACGTTGACTTTCAACAACATCGACATCAACTTCAACGCCGGTGGCCAGTTCAATCATGCCGCCGACAGTGGCCAGACAAACTTCAACGGCGCCACATTCACCGCCTCGCCGACGCACACCTTCAACGTCGAGAGCGGCCGCCTCCGCTTCAGCGGCGCTTCGCTCTCCGGCACCTTCCGTGGTAACGCCACCGGCACCGGTGCGCTGGAGGTCAACAACTCCTCCAGCACCGCCGGCACCACCTTCGGCACCACCGGCGCCCAGCCGTGGGAGTTCACGGGCACCTACATCCCGGGCCTGGGCGCGACGAGCACTGGCCGGTCCGCCTTCACCCCCGGCGGCGGCGGCTTCACCCTCCAGGGCACGTTCACCAACAGCGCCACCGGCCAGTCAACCTGGAGCAACGGCGCCGGTTGGACCTTCACCTTCTCCGGCTCGACGTACAACAACCAGGGCACGCTGTCGATCCCCGGCACGCTCATCATCGACGGCGGCACGATCAACAACTCAGGCACCATCACCCGCTCAGCCGCTGGCACCTTCGCCCTCAACACTGTCGCGTTCAACAACAGCGGGCTGATCACCCAGCCGACCGGCTCCAACGGCACCATTGGCTTCAACGGCGGGCCAATCGTCCAGACCGGCCCCGGCACGCTCCGCGCCACGACGAACAGCCGTCTGACTTTCAACAACGCTTCGCGTGACATCACCGGCGGCCGTCTCGAAGGCTCGGGTTTCATCAATGCCAACGGCACGATGAACCCCACCAACCTCACCATCGCCCCGGGTGATGCCAACCCTGCCGTCGGCACACTGACGATGGACGGCGGCAACCTCACGCTCAACGCGGGTGACGCGCTGGAAGTCTCACTCGATCGCCCAAGCGGCACGCAAATCTGCGATCAGTTCCGCACGACCAGCTTCAGCACGGCGGTCAACATCACCGGCGCCGACCTGATTGTCCGTCGCCCCTCGCCGACCTACACGCCCGATTTCAACGTCGAATACGTCATCATCGACGTGCAGAACGGCGGCACACTCACCGGCACCTTCGCGAGCGTCATCGAGGCCAACCCGCTGGCCGACTATGGCTATCGCCTCACCTACACCCCGACGCAGGTCCGCATGAGGGTTGTCCGCAAGTGCAACGTGTCGGACGTCGCCGGGGCCAACCAGGTGCAGCTCTTTGATGGCCAGGCCACGGCCGACGACATCATCGTCTTCCTCAACTGGTACTTCGCCAATGACCTGCGCGCCGACTTCGCCGGGCCGAATCAATCCCCCACGCCCGATGGCGTGTTGACCGCCGACGACATCATCCGCTTCCTGAACTTCTACTTCGCCGGCTGCGGGTTCTGATGCTGAAAAAATGGCCGCACACACGCCAAGCGCGGCTCATGCCGGGCCGGCGTTGTGCCGCGCATGCTCAAGCATCTGGTGAACCACGCTGGCGACACGCTGGCCCAGCGCCGCATCATCCCCATCGTTGACGATCACCCGCGTCGCCTTGGCGCGTTTCGCCTCCAGGGGCCATTGGGCCTTCTCGCGTCGGTCCAGCTCGGCCTCGGTCCACCCGCGCGTCTGGCTCACGCGGGCCAGGCGCTGCGCGCGGGGCGTGTCGACGTAGATCACTTCCTGGCATTCGCGGTCCAGCCCGGCTTCCAGCAGCAGCGGCGCATCGATGACGAACATCGGCGCGCCTCGAGCCGCAGCCTCGGCCAATTCCGCCGCCCGTCGCTGGCCGATCAGCGGGTGGATCAAGCTCTCCAGCCGCGTGCGCTGCGCTGGGTCGGCAAAGATGATCGCCGCGACCGCCGCGCGATTGATCCGCCCATCGGCCCCGAGCAGATCCATGCCGCTCGCTGATCTCCCCCCCCACCATTGCAAAAGCGTCGCCCGCACGCTCGGGGCATCCAGCAGCGCCTTAGCCGTCGCGTCCGAGTCGCTGACGACCGCGCCATGCCCAGCCAGCAGCCGCCCGACGGAGGACTTGCCTGCCGATCCCGCCGACGAGGCCGACGATCAGCGGGCGCGGCGTAGCGCCTCGCGCGTCAGCGTCAGGCTTCGGTGCAGTGGGCTTCACGTGCCGCGCCCGTACTTTCCAATCGTCTCGCGGATCACGCCGATGCGATCATGCGGGCGATCGACCATGAACCACGAAAACTCCCCGGCCGCCCCGCCGACGCCCGCGGTGGAGAACACGATTGTGCCCACCCCGGTGCCGCGCTCGCGAATCGAGCGATAGAGCGTGACGGTCTGCACATGGCGCAGCGGCGCCTCGATGACGACCTGGCGAAACACGCCCGACACACGCAGCACGCGCCGATCCGTCAGCACATACGCCCGGCATGATCGGTCGATCGCAAACCACCCCATCGTCAACCCCGCCGCGAGGGCGTTGGCCGTCAAAATCACCGGGGCCGAAACATCGAAGACGTCCATCACATCGACGTAAATCGCCAGCACCGAGAACGCCAGCACCGCCAGCAGCGAGCCAAGCCGCTTGAGCACGATGAACCACACACTCGGCCGCGTGGCGATGATGACCACCTCGCCCGGCTCCAGCACCCCGGCGAATGACGCGATCGCGATGCTCGACATGCCCGGCCCGCCCCCCCCAAGCGGCGCATCAGCCGCCAGCGGCCAGCGCATCTCCGAATCAGGCTGGAGCCGTGCTCGCATCGTCCTCCGTATCGGCAAAACCGACCACATCACCCAAACTCGCCTTCCCGCCCGCCTGCCTTCCCGCCCCCCCTCCCCCGCTCCGTCGCTCCCCCCCGTCCCCCCGGCTTACAGCACCAGTTCACACCCGTCCGGCAGGGTGCGATACAGCCCGTCATCGTCC
>JALOQT010000250.1 GCA_025453375.1 Phycisphaerales bacterium
GGCCAGCATGCGGTCATACGCCGCACGTTTGTCCGCATCGATCAGCACCTCATACGCCCGCTGCACGATGCCAAATCGCTCCGCCGCGTCCGGCGCCAAGTTGACGTCCGGATGCAGCGTCCGCACGAGGCCGCGATGCGCCGCGCGGATCGCCTCCTCCCGCGCCGAGGGCGCGACGCCCAGCACTTCATACAGCGTCCGTTCGCGAACCATGGCTCAAGCCTAAGGCGACCGCCCCCACCACGCCTACGCTCCGCCCGATGCTCCTGTTTCAGGTGCCCAACCTGCCCGGATGGACGCCCACCCACGCCCACCTCTTTGGCCCGGATGATCTGGCCATCCCCAGCGAAATCACGCTCAATGGCAGCACGATCCAGTGCGTCAAGCGTGTCGAAGGTGCCGCGGCTCTGGCGATCCAATACCCCGCACCGGCCGCCGTCGGCGGGTTGCTGACGCTGCGCACCGCGCTGCTGCCCGAGCGCAAGCAGCCATACGTCCTGACCCTCGAGCTGGCTCGCTTTCAGGTCATGCTGCTGCTGACCAAGCTCGAAGAGTGGGCGATGTTCGAGATGCCCGCAACCGACCCGGTGATGCAGAAGCTCGAAGCCGCCCGCGATGCCTACACCCACGCGCTGGTCGTTCAGCGCAGCACCGAGGCTGAGTCCGCCGCGCAGGCCGCTCTGGCCGCGGCGATCGACGCCGGTGAGGCCCTGGCCCTCGCCTCGGCCAACATGCAGCACCAGCGCCGCGTCTCCGGCGAGCTGGCCCGCCTGGCCGCCAAGCCCCCGCCCGACTCGGCCCTGACTGACCACGAGTCCAACGAAGCCAAGAAGCGTGCCGCCGGCTCGGCCGGCGTCATGCTCCCGGCGATGCCGAAAGTCGGCGTCGTGATCAACCCCGCGATCTTCAGCCCGGCACTGTGCGACGCGATCGCCCAGTTCGCCGACTTCGTCTCCGTGCCCATGCGCTGGAGCCAGATGGAGCCGACCGAAGGTCGCTACACCTTCACGCCGACGGACCGCTGGATCGAGTGGGCCGTGGCCAAGGCCAAACTCCCCGTCGTCGCCGGCCCCGTGCTGGACTTTGAAACCGGCTGCGTGCCGGACTTTGCCTACATCTGGGAGCACGATTACGAAACCCTGCGCGATGTCGTCATCGAGCACGTCAAAGCCGTTGTGACGCGCTATCGCCGCACCGTCAACACGTGGACGATCTGCTCCGGCCTGCACGTCGGCAGTAACTTTGCCATCAGTTACGAGCAGGCGATCGATCTGACGCGCGTCTGCGTCACCATCGCCCGCAAGCTGCACCCCAGCGCTCGCGTGCAGATCGAAATCAGCCAGCCCTGGGGCGAATACACCGCCGAGGCCACCGCCCGCGCCGCCCGCTCGATCCCCCCCGCGATCTACTGCGACCTGCTCGCCCAGATCGGCCTGGAGATCGACGCGGTGGCCCTCAAAGTGCAGATGGGCTACCCCGCACCCGGCCGCAGCACGCGCGACCTCATGGCCTTCAGCGCCCTGCTCGACCGCTTCGCCGCGATCGACAAGCCCATCAGCCTCTCGATGCTCGGCGCACCAAGCACCTCGATTCCCACGCCCGACGGCATGCCCGGCGCCGGCCACTGGCGCGCCCCTTGGACGCCCGACCAGCAGGCTCGCTGGCTCGCCCAGTGCGCCGCCATCGCCGCCGGCAAGCCCTACGTCGAGAGCATCGCCTGGCACGAAACCGTCGACGCCCCCGCGCCCGTCCCACCTTTCGCCCCCGAAGCCGGCGGCCTCTTCACCCCGCAGGGCCAACCCAAGCCCGCCCTGGCCGCCCTCCGCACCCTCCGCACCGCCCTGCGCAGCAGCGCGGCGCTGCCCGGCGTGTGAGTGACGAGTGACGAGTGGCACGTGAAGAGCGAATGGCCGCGCGACTTCTCCAGCCACGCGGAAACGGGTGCCAAGCGAGCGTTGGGGCTGGGGGCAGCGAGCGACGGCAGGTGAGTGCCCGCGCTCCATCCACCACAACCCAAAATGAAAAACACGGGCCTCAGAGGCCCGTGCTCGTGGATTTGTCTCAGTTCATTCAAATCCTCAGCAGGCTCAATACTTCACGCTGCAGCCATACGGACGCGTCTCCGCCTCGCTGACGGCCTTGCCGTCCTTGATCTCACGCAGCGCCTGGATCACAAAGTTCTTGTCACCCTTCTCGCGAGCCGAGCGGTTGTTGTCAATCGCGCCCATGTACACGACCTTGCCGTCCTTGATGATGTACATGTGCGGCGTCGTCCGCGCGCCATACGCCTTGCCCACCGTGCCCATGTCATCGATCAGCACCGGGTTCTCGATCTTCCAGTCCGTCTTGTACTGCTTGTTCTTCTCCATCCCCGCGCCCTGCTTGCCCGCGGCGCCGCTGTTGATCGTCAGCCACAAAGCGCCCGTTTCCTTGGCCACCGCACGCGTGTCAGCCATCACGCTTGTCGTCACATACTGCTTGACGACAAACGGGCACTCGGGGTTGAACCACTCCAGCACGACCGTCTTGCCCTTGGAAAACTCCGCAAAGTTCAGTTCCTTGCCGTCCGTGTCCTTGAGCGTGAAGGTCGGCGCATCGCCACCAATCGTCACGCCGGCCTTCGGCTCGGCCTTGCCTTCGCTCTTGGCCCCGTCAGCCACCGCGGGCTTGCCCGTCAGCAGCAGCACGCTGCCGATCGCAATCCCCGCGCCCAGCAGCGCCAGCATCAGACCCTTGACCGCACCACCCTTGTTCATCATGCACATGCACATGCCTTGACTCCTCGTTCGTGGCCGCGGCCACAACCCTGCCTCAACCGAACCATGCGCCAGGACGATCGCGCTGATCATCACCGGCCCGTCACCAGCCATGTCCAGCCCAGCTCGACATCAATGTCGGCCGCCGCAACACCGATGACGTACAAACGCTCCCGCGGCAACCATGTTGCCACAAACATCTCTACTCCCCACACCCCCCCCAGGTTCGCCACAATCCACACCGCACGCACGCCTTACGAGCTGCCCTCGCTCATCCGGCTCACTCCTTCGGGGAACGGATAGTTCGGAAACACCCCGACCGTCCCCAGCTTCCAAGCCGCCGGCGGCGGATAGACATCACCCCGGAACCCCGCCGAGTACATCGTCCGCAGGACAGCCTCAAAGCTCGGCTCGCGCCCCCCACTCGCGCCCGCCCCCCCACCCCCTCCGCTGCGCTCATCATCCACCAGCCGGTTCGCCCGCGCATTGAGGAACGACACGCTCGCCACCGGCCCGCGATCCCGCCGCCCC
>JALOQT010000251.1 GCA_025453375.1 Phycisphaerales bacterium
GACGGCCAGATCGTCACGCAGGCGATAAGTCCGCACTGCGGTGGCCTGGCCCTGGGCCCGCACCGAGACGAACTGATCACTGCCGAAGTCCGTCGTATTGATGATCAAGCCGCCGGAGGCATTGGCCCCTGCAAGCCGCGCCGAGACGCCTGTGGCGTCCTTGAGGGCATTGATGCCCGCGGCCACAGCCCCCAGCGATGTGCCCGCGACAAAGCTCAGTGATCGTGCCCCGCGCGGGCCCATGATTTCCAGCGTCGTCGCTGAGGGCAGCACGCCCTGCGTCGAGCCGCTGACGGCCCAGTCACCCCGGAAATAGATGCGGCCCGTCTGGGCGCTGTTGAGCACGTCAACGTTCACCTGCAGGCTCGAGCGATTCGCCAGGTTGGCGTTGAAGACGCGTGCCCGCGTGATGGCACTGGTCCGCAGGCCGCTGAGCACATAGTCCAGCGAGCCGTTGAGCAGTTTCAGCCCGCCGAAGCTGGCCGACTCGCTGATGCGTGTGATGCTGTCGATCGCGCTGTCGATCTGCAACTGGTTGGCCCGGCGTTCCTCAGCGCTGATCGCGCCGGTGTTGGCCGCCTCGACGACCAGGCCCTTGATGCTGTTGAGCAGTTCGCTCACCTCATTGAGCGCACCTTCGGCGGTGCTGATCACCGAGCTGGCCCGCTCGGTGTTCTTGATCGCCTGGTTCAGCCCGCCGATCTCGCTGCCCAGTCGCTGGCTGATGATCAGGCCGGCGGGGTCATCGGCGCCGCGGTTGATCCGCAGGCCGGTGGAGAGACGCTGCAGCCGCGTCTCCAGGTCGGAGTTCGCCTTCGTCAGGTTGCTGCGAGCAATCAAGGCCGGAATGTTGCTGTTGATCCGAGACATGCGCGTCCTCCGTGACTGTCAGCCCGGCAGCGGCGTACTTCGCCCTGCACTATTCACCCGGGCCGTTTCCCTCCCCCACCATCCATCAAACCTCATGACGACATTCAAAACACCACCTGCACACTACCCATCCATCACCGCGTGCCGCCAGGCCCGCACTGGGCCCGCGCGCCTAGCTTCCTGCCGCCTCACCGGCGCTGCCGCTGATCGGCCCGCGCCGAATCGGCGTCGGCGAGGTGCCCGTGCGGCCGAGCGTGGCCGGGCCGACTTGTGCCCGCACCACGGGCTTGTCGCGCAGCGGGCCGGGGCTGATCGGCGTCGGCAGCATGGTCGCCGGCGTCGCCGGCATCACCGGGCCGATCCCCGACAGATCATCGCGCGAGATCTGGCTCGCACGCTGATTCTCCGACCGGATCGAGTCATACACCTCTTTGCGATGCACCGCAATCCGCGACGGGGCATTGATGCCCAACCGGACCTTGTCACCGCGGATGTCCACCACGGTGATTTCGATCTCGTCGCCGATCATGATGGTCTCGTCTCGCTGACGGCTGAGTACGAGCATGCGATTCCTTCCCTGGCAAAGCCTGACGCCCGCGCCGCCGCTGTTGCGACGCACCGCGTCAAGCCCGGGCCATCCGTGGCCCTTGTGTCGTCTCTCAACCAGCCCCGAGTGGTCGGGGCCGTCAAGCTCCTCGGTGCGATCCATCGCGCCGAGCTATGCGTTTCATCCACCAACCAATGTCAGCAGCCTTCGCCGATCTCAGGCGCTCATCGCCTGCTGGTTCGGCGCGGCGTTGAGCTTCAGCAGCGGGTGGCGCGTCGTCCAGCGCTTCTCGGCGAGCACAAACTGCTCGCCCGTCCGCGTCAGCGTGTTGATCACCACCGGGCCTTGCAGGTTGCCCGTCAGCAGGTTGTCCACCTTGTTGACGATCACAAACACCTGCGCATCGCTCAAGGACTTGATGCCCAGCTCGTCGGCCTGCTCCTGGCGGATCGGCACCGAGTAGTCCGGCACGAAGAAGTTCGGGTCGGTCACCACAAACGCCAGGCTCGGCTCCTCGACTGACTGCAGCCAGAAGAAGCACGCGTCATCCGCCGGCTCCAGCAGGCAGAAGCGCGTAAAACCGCCGAAGCCAAGCAGGCCCTTGGGCAGGTGAATGATCCGGTCATCAGCGATGTTGACCGTCCCGAAACGGGTGGTGCGAACCTCCATGGCGTGCTCCATTCCCAACTCTCTGGGCATGTCCAGATTCATGGACCCCGGCGACTCCCGCCAGGTGACGTCCTGTCACGATGATGGCGGCCCAGCGCACCATCACCATCACCAAACACTTCCAACCAACCCGACCGCCGCGCGCTAGCGCAGGAAGTCAAACAACGTCCGTCCCTGGGCGATCCCGGCCGCCCGCAAGCCTGCCTCCAACTGCGTCGACAGCGCTGACAACCGCGTCGAGGCCTCGGCAAAGTCCGTATCCATCAGCGAACTGCGAATCGAACTGTCCAGCACATCCTGATCCTCAAGCCGCGCCTGCTGATCGGCCACACGCTGGCCATAACCGCCGACGACGCCGCGGGCCACCTGCAGCCGCTCCCGCGCCTTGCTGAGGTCCTCCCCCGCAACGGTGATGCCAGAGACGTTGTTGGCCAGCAAGGCATCTCGAAGCGCAACCAGTGCGCTCAGGACACTGTCAACGCGCAATCCCAGCCGATCCTGGCTCACCACCGAGCCACTCCCCGCCCCCCCCACCGCCGTCAGACTCAAGAGCCCAAGCTGGTCCGCCGCCGGGCTGTTGTTCAAGGTCGAGACCTTGATGCCCCCGCCCGTCGCCGGTGTTTCCGTCAGCACGATCCCATTCGGCCCGTCACCCAGCGACGCGGCAAACTGCCCCGCGACGAGCGCCGGCGCCGACGGGTTGAGCTGCGAACCCACCGCCGCGGCAAACTCCGCGTTGATCCGATCAATCACCGTCTGCACCGTCAGCATGTCCGCCGGCCGCAAGTCCACATCAAAGAACTGCCCATTGCCCAGCGACACGCGCAGATCCGTATTGAGCGCCCGCGTCGGCGTGCCGGTCTGCACATCGCTGACGTTGTCGACGATCCGCACACCCCGCCCCGCGTTGAAACTCGCCACGGCGGTGTTGCCCGTGAACGTCCGCAGCCCAAGCTGCGTCGCCGTCTGCGGCCCCCCCGGAATCTCTTCAACGCTCAGCGTCCGCCCGCTGATCGAGTTGAAGATGTCCAGCCCCGAGCCATCCTCGCTGATCGCCACCCGCGCCCCCACGCCCGCCGCCTCAATCGCCGAGCGAATGTCATCGATCGTCTGCGCCCCGGACAGGTCAATATCCCGAATCTCCGTCCCCCCCCCCCCCGACCCTCCCCCACCACCGACGCCCTGCCCCT
>JALOQT010000252.1 GCA_025453375.1 Phycisphaerales bacterium
CGAGGTCCGCGTCCAGCGGACCGAAGGCGGATGAGGGTGCATGTCTCTGACGCCTGACGCCTGACGCCTGACGCCTGACGCCTGACGTCTCCCGTCTCCCGCCTCACCTCCCTCTACCCTCCACCGCGTGCCCGCACCGCTCGTCATCCTCGCCCTCGACGCTTCCCCCGCGCCGCGATGGGTCGCCATCGACAAGCCCGCCGGCCTGCTCTCCGTGCCCGGCAAAGACCCCGCCCTGCCCAACGCCCGCGCGCTGGTCGCCGCCGCCTTCCCCCACGCCACCGGCCCCATGACGGTCCACCGTCTGGACATGGCCACCAGCGGCGTGCTCCTGCTCGCCCTCGACCCTGGCGCGCACCGCCACCTCTCGGCCCAGTTTGAGTTCCGCCGCACCGCCAAGACCTACATCGCCCATCTCCTGCACCCCCTCGCCCACGCCCGCGGCATCGTCGCCTGCCCCCTTCGCCTCGACCCGCTCAACCGCCCCCGCCAAGTCATCGACGCGCTCCACGGCCGCCCCGCCGCGACCAGTTACCTCCGCAGCGACACCGACCCGCACCGCGTCACGCTCACCCCGCACACAGGCCGCGCACACCAACTCCGCGTGCACATGGCCAGCCTCGGCTGCCCGATCCTGGGCGACGATCTGTATGGCGGCCACCCCACGTCCCCTCCAGCCACGCCGCGCCTGCACCTTCACGCCGCGACGCTGACCTTCGCCGACCCCACCACCGGCGCATCAGTCACCGTCACAAGCCCGGTGCCGTTTTGACTGGCTCCCTCACGCCTTGCGGCCCTGCAAGCCTCGCAAGTCCACCGCCGCCATCCCCGGCCCGACGATCGCCACGACGGTCGCCAGCCCGGCAATCACGCCATTGCGAATCAGGTGACACACGCCCAGCGGCTGATTGCCGCAGAATAGTTTCAGTTTCCCGAAGCACGGGCAGTCCACCGGAATGTCCCGTGCTAGCAGCGAGATGATCCCGACGCCGAAGATCAGCATCAGGGTCGCCACTGCGATGGCGCTGGCCCGCGTCCAGAAGCCGATGAGCATCCCCAGCCCCGCGAGCAACTCACCCCAGGGCACGGCGTAGGTCAGAATCTGCACCAGCGTGTCGCTGAGGCCGAGCTGAAAGCCCTTGATCGAAAACGCAAAGTCCAGCGGGTCCATCGCCAGCGGGCCGATGCCCAGCGCCTTGAACAGCCCCAGTTTCATCGAGCCGGACAGCACCAGCAAGCCGCCGATGACCAGCCGCAGCACCAGTGGCCCGCCGACAGAGAGTTTCATCGCTGGCCCCCTCCGTTCCCGCCGCCTGGTGACCCATCAGGCATCTGCACCGCCATGCCCGCCGCCTTCCACGCGTCATACCCGCCTTCGTAGACGAACAGACGCGAGTAGCCGATCCCCTGCAGGCGAATCGCCACCAGTTCGCTGGAGTGACAATCCCCGCCGGTGCAATAGACAATCACCGGCGCGCCGCGATCCAGCGCTAGCGCCGCCGGGGGCAGGCCGGTGGCGAACATGTCCGGCGTCAGCAGCACCGCGCCGGGCAGATGCCCGCGGGCAAACTCCGAGGCGTTTCGCGCGTCGACAAACTGCACAGGCTCAGCCTGCATCATTGCGCGAATCTCATCGATGCTCAAACGCGTGCCGACCTTCGGGGTCGTGGCGACTGGCGTCACCGCTGGCGCGGCGGGCTGTGTGGGCTGCGCGGGTTCGCGCGTCACTGGGGGTGTGACGGGCGGCGCGACGGGCGGCGTGACAGGCGTTTCGGCCCGCAGGCTCAGTTGCACGGGTCGCCACGCCGCGTGCACGGCGCCCAGCGCGATCGCCAGCGCGCCGATCGCGCACGCCTGGGTCAGCGCTCGCGGCCACGAACTGACAACGCCCGTTGAAGTACTCATAGTCAGCCTGCCCTGCAGGAGTCCTTACTGCTTCGGCCCGCCGCCGACGCCCGGGATGGTCTGCGGCTGCATCGGGCCGGTCCACATGCCGATCAGCGGGATATCCACCACCGGCATGTCCTTCAGGTCCGTCCGCAGGCGCACGCCGCCCTTGATGTCGGTGATCAGCCGCGGCGTCAGGCCAGCAGCGCGAACGCGATAGCTGTTGCGCAGGTTCGGACCGCTGGGCTGCAAGTCGATCACCATTCGCATCTCCGGCGGCACGTCATACGGCTCGGCGGAGATGATGTTGAACGGCTGCGTGTTCCGCGTGCTGACCGTCACATCCCCCTGCCACGGCTGGCCCTGGCCACTCATGCGGACAAACACGCGCTCGGGCGTGGTCCGCACATCGCCGACGACGATCGCCAGCATCGGCACATTGATCTGCGGCTGGGCCGGGTTGTTGGTCTGGATCACCAGCGCGTTGTTCCAATTGCCCAGGGCCAGGCCCGTCGGCATCGTGACGCGATAGCGATTGCGCTTGAGCTTCTGTCCGCCCATGTCCACCTCGTCGGTGCCGATCGGCTCGATCTTGGCCTGCGGGTGGTTGATCGTCATGCCCTTGATCTCAAAGCCCGCGATGCGCGAGGCGATGCTGAACTCCTGCGTCCGGCCCTGATCCAGGATCGGCACCTCGCCGAAGAAGATCGTCGTCGGCTCGATGAGCATCTGCGGCACGACGAGGCTACGCAGACGCAGTTCGATATTCGGGTTGGCCAGGCTGTCGGTCTCGATCGTGACGGTCTTGCGCTCCTCGCCGCGACGGCCGCGCGGGTCGAAGGTGACTTTCATCGAGCCAGTCTCGCCCGGGGCGTAGACGCGCTTGTCATTGTCCGGCGTGGCGGCCGAGCAGCCGCAACTGGTGCGGATGTTGTTGATCGTCACCGGGGCGATGCCGGAGTTGCGGAAGGTGAACTTGAACTCGACGGGCTTGTCGTCATCGATGTTGCCGAAGTCATGAAAGGCGGTGTCAAACTTCAGGGGCCAGGCAGTCTGATCAACCGGCGCGGGGGCGGCCTGCTCGGAGCCGACCATCTTGACGCCGCCGGCAGCGGGGGACGCGGCCGGGGCCTGGGCCAGGGCGGCGGAGGTCAGGGCGAGGATCATCATCGAAGCGAATCGGGCGGTCATGCATTGCTCCAGAAAGTCGAGATCGTCCGAATACCACCTGTGGTGGAGGAAGGTCAGTGTTTCGCGAACCGGCGAACAGGTCGGGGCCTACATCAGGCGTGCCGAGCCTCGCGGAATCGAATGATACGCGAGATCACCATCTGTACGGTGAATCGGCCGCGGTCCTTGTGTGTACGTACGAATGGTCGGTTGGTTT
>JALOQT010000253.1 GCA_025453375.1 Phycisphaerales bacterium
AAGCTGGGTGGACCGGTGGCCGTTCGCCCGGCCCGGAGGCCTGGGGTTAGCCAGATCGGGCCAGATCGGAAGGGGTCAGGCCGGGTCGATCGGGCGGACTTTGAGGGTCGGGCCTTCGGCGCCGGTGACGCGGACGGGCTGGCCGGGGCGGACGAAGGTGGTCTCGCTGAGGGCGTCGAACTTCGTCGAGCCGATGCGGATGACGCCGACGGGGCGGAGGTCGGTGACGGTCACGCCTTCGGAGCCGATGAGCTTGAGCAGCGGATCCGGCTCGGGTGGCGGGCGATCGGCCTCATCATCGACATCAGCACCGAGGATGAGCCTGCGGCCAATGGGCGTATGCGGGAAGATGCGCAGGCCCAGCGCAAAGAGTGCCGGCCCGCCGACAATCACGAGCCCCGCGCCTGCGATGCCCCAGGCGGTGTCATAGCGAAACAGCAACACGACGCCCGCGACGGCGACAACCAGCGAGGTGATCGCGAGCACACCGGCGGTGGGGATGAAAATATCGATGCCGACGATGAGGACGGCGATGCCAAGCAGGGCGAGGCCCCAGAGCAGGAGGGGGTCCATGCACGAAGATTATGCGCCTAGACGAGGCTCGCCACTACCAAGACCTTTACTCAAAAAACTACCAAGCACACGCTTGGGCTTCATCGTCAGTCGTTCAGACCAGTTGGAGTTCAGCTTCAGAGTAAAAACCTCGAGTTGTGCATTCGCCTTTGAAAAGAGGCGGCGTTCAACGATCCCCGCTTGGGGCTGTGGCTGACTGAACACACCCTTAGGCAACATAGTCGTTCCTTCCGTCGAGAATGATGGTCATCGATGCCGCTGCGGGAAGCACGAAGGTCTCTACGACTTTATCGTCAAAACAGTTCTTGATCTCTGAATCCACAAAAATCACAGCATCTACGACAGTCTGTGATTTCAGAGGGATGGCCAAGAAACTCCATCTGGTGTCGTTGAGCGTGGGTGCTTCTTCAGGGCTGAACCCCCACTCCTCAATCATCTCCTTCAAGAAAGCCTCTCGATCGTCCGACTTCCTGCTGGCAACCTGAACTTCGCCAGTTCGATAGGCAAGCCCGATAACGCCGCACGCGCTTGATACTCGCTTTCCAACATCACCGGGATTGCCGCCGGCCCCGACGCAGTACTGTGTGACCCTCTCCAAGTCTCTAGGACCATCAGAACGGGGTGCATCCGAGAGTCGGTAGACGCACGCTCGGAACGCGGAAGGGCGCCGCGATTCTTCAAGCAGCATGACGTCGTCGGCAAATCGCTCAGCGAGTTGATCTCGCACGACCTGACACACCGCCTGAATGTCTCGGCGAATGAGCCGCTTCTCAGCGGACTGGGCAGCGTTGAAGGACGCGTATATCTGAAGACCTTCGCGAGAGAGGATCGCCAAGAGTCCCGCGACTACAAGCCACGCCAGAATCGAAAGGTGAGGCTGGTCCCGTGCCTCGGTCGTGGTCTTGACCACGGCGACAATCCCAGCGACGACCGCCGCAAAGGCTGCAAGCACGCTCGTGATGACTGGAAGCCAAAGGTGCCACTTAGACCGGCCTGGGCTGGAGATACGAGACATCGATACCTCCATCAATCTTGCTTCTTCCCGTTCATCGCTTCGTCCATCGCCTTGCCCATGTCGGCGGGGCTCATGGCGACGGTGACGCCGGCGGCATTGAGGGCTTTGATCTTGGCGTCGGCGGTGTCGTCGGCGCCGCCGATGATCGCGCCGGCGTGGCCCATGCGGCGGCCGGGGGGGGCGGTCTGGCCGCCGATGAATGCGGCGATGGGCTTGGTGACGTGCTTCTTGATGTAGTGGGCGGCGTCGATTTCGTCGGTGCCGCCGATTTCGCCGATCATCAGGATGCCGTGCGTGTCAGGGTCGGCCTCGAAGAGCTTGATGACATCGATGTGGTTGAGGCCGCGGACGGGGTCACCACCGATGCCGACGCAGGTGGACTGGCCGTAGCCCAGGGCGCTGGTCTGCCAGACGGCTTCGTAGGTGAGCGTGCCTGAGCGGCTGACGATGCCGACGGCTTTCTTCTTCTTGCTCTGGCTGACGTGGGTGTGGATGTAGCCTGGCATGATGCCGATCTTGCAGCCGTTGTTGGTGAAGGGGTCGGTGCGGCCGTCGGTGCCGCCGCCGGTCTTGGGGCCGGGGGTGATGACGCCCGGGCAGTTGGGGCCGACCAGGACGATCTTGTCTCCGGCGGCGTTGCGGGCGTCGAGCATCGCGCGGACCTTGACCATGTCCTGCACGGGGATGCCTTCGGTGATGGCACAGATCAGCGTCAGGCCGGCGTCAGCGGCTTCGATGATCGCCTCGGCGGCGTAGGGCGGCGGGACGAAGATCATCGTCGCGGTCGCGCCCGTCGCGGCGACGGCTTGCTTGACGGTGTCGTAGATCGGCAGGCCGTTGGCGTCGAGCGTGCCGCCCTTGCCCGGGGTGACGCCACCGACGAGGCGTGTGCCGTAGTTGAAGCAGCCCTTGGTGTGGGCGGCGCCGAAGGCGCCGGTGATGCCCTGACAGATGACGCGCGTGCTGCCGTTGACGAGGATGGCCATAGGGCCTGAGGGTAGCGCCAGCGTGGGCGGCCGTCTGGCGGGCGGGCGGGGCGGGGCGAGGGAGCGTCAAGGTTTGGCGTTGACCGCGGCGATGATGCCACTGACGACGCAGAAGAGGTTGCCCAGCGCGCCGATGGAACCGAGGATGATGGCGATCCAGGCGTGGGCGGTGCCGTGGATGGCGGGGTTGGCGGTGCGACGCTTGAGGCCGATGACGCCCAGGACGACGGCGACTGGCCCAAGGCCTGCGCCGAGGAAGGGGATGAGCGCGCCGATGCCCAGGTAGTAGCCGATCAGAGCGTGGATGTTGCGACGGGGATGACGGTGGCGACGGTCTCGTCACTGCGGTTGGGCGGGAGCTCGCCGGGCATGGTCGGCGGGGTGGCGGCGTTTCGAGGAAGGGGTGAGGGGTTCGACGAGGGCGAACGGGTCATGCCGGGAAGATAGCGGAGATGGACGAAACGTGCAGGACTTGACGCTGGTGGTGTGCGATGCGCCGCCGCGGGGTGACATGGGCTGGATGATCCGGGCAGCAATGCCAACCGCGACGCCGGGGGCAGGCCCGGCGTCGCGGTTGGTCAAACCCCACATCCACCCACGCCCACCCCCCGCACGAGACCCACGAGACCCACAAGACCCACAAGACCCTCACGCAACCCAGAGACCCTCGACCCACGACCCACGACCGAC
>JALOQT010000254.1 GCA_025453375.1 Phycisphaerales bacterium
CTCGCCCTCGGCGTCGGTCGGTGCGGGGGTGTATGTCGGGCCGCAGGCGGTGATCCACAGCCGGGCGAAGGTCGGGGCGCACTGCATCATCAACAGCGGGGCGATCGTCGAGCATGACTGCGTGCTGGAGGAGAACACGCACATCGCGCCAGGCGCGGTGCTGGGGGGGACGGTGCACGTGGGGCATGACACACTGGTGGGCCTGGGCAGCCGCGTGCTGCCGGGCGTGCGCATCGGCCACGGGTGCACGATCGGGGCCGGGGCGGTGGTGCTGCGCGACGTGCGCGATGGGCGGAAACTGGTGGGCGTGCCGGCGAAGTAAATGGGGAAGCGACGGAGGGAGTGAGCGACGAAGCGACGAAGGGAAGGCAGCGCGTGAGGCGCGCGATGCTCTTTCCTTCTCGTCACTCGTCACTCATCACTCTGCCTTCTGATGCCTGATGGCTTATGCCTCTGCCTTCCCTCAACACCCGTTGAAGTACCGACCGAGGAAGACGATGATGTCGTCAGCCGTGAAGGCGTTGTCCGGCACCGTGCTCTGATTCGCCCCGGCGACGTTGGCCCGCGGGTCGCTGTTGAAGAACCAGCCCAGGAAGACGATGATGTCGTCGGCCGTAAGAGCGCCATCGGCGCCGATGGACTGGTTCGGCCCGGCGACATCGGAGGGATTGCACGCCGTGGGCGTGAACGTCACGGCGAGGCGGCCGTCGACGATGTCGGTGCTGAACGCCCGCACGGCGATGTTGTACTCCTGCCCGGCCGTGACGGGGATGTTGAACAGTTTCGTGCCCAGGCCGCAACCGCCGACGTCGTCGCCACAGACTGAGAAGCCGGCATCAAAGCACCGGCCGCGGAAGCCCAGCAGCGTGTCGGGCTGGCCACCCGACGCGCCGGTGTCGCTGTTGCAGGTGCTGAGCGTCAGCGTGCCGCTCTGGGTCGGCACGAAGCGGAACCAGACGTCGTTGCCGGTTGGAGTCTGCGTAAAGCACGCGTTGGTCCATGGGCCGTCGACGGTGCCCAGCGTGGTGGTGTATGTGTAGATGATGGTGCCGGGCGTGGTGGCGATGGGCGACTCGTTCGCGTTCTGGCATAGAGCACCGCGCGGGCGGACGGTCACGTTGGCGACATCGATCGTCACATCACCGATGGCGTTGCTCGCGCGAAACGTCATGGGGAAGACGGCGATCTGTGAGAGCGGCGATGAGAGGAGTACCGCCGGTGCGATCCACTGACTGCCAGCAAGGGACATGCTCTGATTGCTCGGCCCGCCGATGGACGAAAGATCGACGCTCGCGCCCGTGGTGTTGGCGCTTACAAAAGCGGAGACACTGATGCTGTTCCCACCGACGACACTGCTTTCGTCATTACCATCCACCGTCGGCGCCACCTGCCCGCTTGGCGTGCCCATCCGCACCGTCAGGAGCGTGGCCAGCCCGGAGGCGGGGCCGTTGAGGCGGTTGATGACAAAGCCGTTCACAAAGTCAGCGTTCCACTGCGTGACGGCGATGTAGTAGTCCCCCGCGGTGCCGCCTTGCTCGATCGATGCCAGGCCGCTGAGCGTGCCGTCGCGGCCATCAAAGAGCGCGCCCGCCGCCTGCCCCGGCGCGGCGACCGGCGCAACACGCCCGGGCACAGCCAGATCGGTCATGCCAAAGGAGAGCGCCGAGTAGTTGTTCGCGCCGTCGTCGTCATCGGCCGCGATCAGCCCGCCATCGGCGCGATAGAGCGCCAGCTCGGTGTCAAAGCTCGCATCGGTGCCCGAGGTGCTGATGTCCAGGAATCGGAACGGCGGGGCAATCCGCGGCAAACGAATCTTGAACCACACCACAGGGACGGCGGTGGTGAGCGTCACGTTCTGCGTCTGCACCGTCGAGGCGCTGCCCGCAAAGTTGCCCAGGTCCGTCACCGTCACCCCCGCGGGCTGGGCAACGGCGGTGCTGGCGCAGAGCAGCACCGCGGCGATGGCCCCACCAACTGCCCGCGCGCTGGCGCGCTCGCCGATGGGCTGCACGAACGTCCGGCACGATTGACGCGGGGGAAGGGCTTTCACCCTCGTAGCATACCGATGAACAGAGCGATTGCCCGTGAGGACGACTGTTTGGAGACGGATTTATCGAAGGAGCCGTCAACCGGGCACTGTGCCCGGGGCTTGGTGGAGGTGCGGCGGGGTGGCGTCAACCAACCTGAAGAGGGGGGGTCGCCGAAGGGTCGGTCCTTCGGACCGATGACACTTACGGAGTGAGTGTCCTACCCAAAGTTACCTTGGCCCGGCTCAATTGGCCCGGCTTACCACGTGTTGCTTGGGCCGCCGCCCCATTGGGGCATCATGGTGCGTGTGGGGGTGGGGTAGAGGCCGACGGGGTGGGCGCGCTGGGCGGTGATGCGCCAGGGCTGGGTGCCGCCGGCGAAGAAGACGGTGATCTTCTGGTGGCGCTGGGCGCCGGTCTCGCCGAAGCGCGGGGCGGGGACGAAGATGTCAACCTCGGCGACGGTGGCGCGGAGCCAGACGCGGCCGACGTAATACGTGGGCAGTTCGGTGTTGCTGGCGGTGGTGGGCTGGGCGTTGGCACCGACGCGCCGGGTGATGACGCCGTAGGTCTCGTAGGTTGCGCCTTCGGGGAGGCTGACGGCGATGGGGCCGTCGTAGAAGACGCCGCGCTGCGGGTTGGCGACGGGTGGGTAGCGGAGGACGGCCATGGCCAGGGCATCGCCGACGATGGTGGGGGCGGGCAGATAGTTGATCTGCGTGAAGGATTCCTTCTCCTCGTCAATCGGCGGCCAGGACGAGTAGCCCGTGCAGCCGCTCAGACCCGACAACGTCACGGCCAGCGACGCGACACCCAAGGCGAGCATGGACGACTTTTTGGCAACGTAGTTCATCAAGTGAAGTTTATGCAAGGGGAAGGGGGGGGGATGGGGGGAGGCGGGGGGCTACAGGGCTGCATGGCTACATGGCTACATAGAGACAGGATGTCGTGCGAGGCAAGCCCATGACCGGACCGCACAGCCCGCCTGCATCTCTGCAGCTATGTAGCGCTGTAGCCCTGTAGCGCTGTAGCTATGTCGGGTTGTCGCGGTGCAGCCTCAAGCGTCCCGGCCCCCCGGCTCGCCGCTCCTGGCGGTTCGATATGCTTCTGTCCGTATGGCCAGCAGCACTTCCAGCAGTTCATCGTCGCCCGCATCGAAGCCTGCCGCGCAGGCGGCTGGTGGTGGGGAGGTGCAGAAGCCACTGGCGCGAGCGGGCACGTTTGCCAAGGCGTTTGTCTTCAGCCCGGGCACGGTCGGGGCGATTGCGCCGAGCAGTCAGGCCCTCGCGGCAGCGATGGTGCGGGGTGTGGACTTTTCGGACATGCGCGCGGTCATCGAGTATGGCCCGGGGTGCGGGAGCTTTACCGGGGCGATCCGGGCGGCGGCGCCCAAAGGTGTCAAATACTTCGCGATTGAACTGTCGCCGAAACTGGCCGAGCGGTTCGCGGCGGCGCATCCCGATGCGCGGCTGTACATCGGCAGCGCGACGGAAGTGGCGGAGTTCTGCCGCCAGGAGAACCTCAGCGGGCACGTGTGCGTCGATGCGGTGTTCTCCGGGTTGCCGTTTGCGAGTTTCGGGGTCGATCTGCAGCGGTCGATCCTTGAGCGCACGGTGCAGGTGCTGCGGCCCGGGGGCATCTTCCGCACGTTTGCCTACAGCGGGTTCAGCGCGCTGACGCCCGCGGGGCGGCGGTTTCGCAAACTGCTGCACAAGCACTTCGGCAGCGTGACGATGAGCAAGACGGTGTGGAAGAACCTGCCCCCGGCGTTTGTGTACTCGTGCCGGAAGGAAGGGTGAGCGGCGGAGAGGAGAGGGATCGAGGGGAGGGGTCGCTGCGCGACACTTCCTCTTTTCTCGTCACTCGTCACTCGACACTGCCTGTCCGCCTCACGCTGGTTCGACGACGACTCGGAAGTCGGTCGTGCTGATGACGCGGACTTTGGCGCCGGCGTCCATGAAGGTGCTGTCGGCGTAGACGTCGAGGACTTGGCCGGCGAACTCCGCTTTGCCGCTGGGGCGAAGGGGCGTCAGGCAGGTGCCCAGGTCGCCGATGTTGACCAGGGTGGAGGCGACGTTGGTGACGACGGCGGGGGTTTCGGCGGCGATGGTGCCATCGGGTGCGCGTTCCTGCAACACCAGCCGGCCGAAGATCGGGAGGCTGGGGAGGTGTTTGCTGAGGTAATAGAGCACGACGCCGGTGGTGACGACGCCGATGAAGACCGAGACGAGGCCGTATTGCAAGCCGCGCCAGCGGGCGGAGGGATCGGCGAAGGGCAGGCCGCTCTCGGCGGGGATGAAGGCCATGACCAGGCCTCCAAAGAGCAGCAGCAGGCCTGCGGCGCCGGCGACGCCGAAGCCCGGCAGCACGAATATCTCGACGAGCAGCAGCAGCACGCCGGCGACGATGGCGATGAGTTCCCACCATCCGCCGCGGACGATCGGATGGCTCAGCCAGCGGGCGGCATACTCAAACCAGGCCATCGACTGGCGGCCGACTTGCGTGGCGCTGGTGTAGGCCTTGAGGTCGGCCTCATTGGCGACGACGGCCGAGGCGAGGCCGAAGGCGAGCATCTGATCTTCGCGCAGGGTCAGGATCGTGCGGCCGTCGGTGGCGAAGGTGATGAGTTTCCACTGACCGGCGTCCTTGGCCGTCAGGACGGGGCGCGTGCTGACGGGGGAGGCGATGGCCAGTTGGCGGTTGATCTGGTCCAGGTCCTCGCGCTGCACGGGCACGGCCAGGGGCAGGTCGGTCTTGGGCTCGGCCGCGGCGCCGGTGGGGCGGGCGGAGCGCGCGGCTGAATCCGGCGGGATGGGCGGGGCGGGTGGAGCGTCACTGGGGCTGGCGACGGCCGGGGTAGCGCCGACGCTTGGTTCGACGCCAAAGAGGAGCTGATATTCCTGACGATCGACAAAGAGGCGCTGGCCGGTGGTGGTGTTTTCGACCAGCCAAAGCTCGGCCCCGCGCGCGGCGAAGCCCTGGACAAGTTTTTCGTCCCACCCGTGGCGACGGGCACTGTCGGCCAGCTCGGCGACGAGGGGGGCGAGAATCTTGGACCGCTCCTCGGCGCCGAGAGTCTTGATCCCCAGCAGCGGGTTGGCGGCGATCGGGGCGGCGTCGCCAAAGGTGGACGCGGGGGCGACGACGATCTCTCGGCAGGCCAGGGCGATGATCGCGCCGGCGGAGAGCGCATCGGGGTTGACCCAGGCAATGGTGCGCTTGATGGAGGTCTTTTTCAGTTCGGCACAGATGGCGCGGGTGGCGTCGAGGCGGCCGCCCGGGGTGTCGATATCCAGGACGACGGCGTCGGCGCCGGCAGCCTCGGCGGCGCGGAGGCGACGCTGCAGGCTGGAGAGGGTGATCTCGTCGATCTGGCCTTTGATTTCGATGATGGCGACATTGGGGCTGACCAAGCCGCTGCGCGGGGGAGCGGGGGCGGGGGGCGCAGGCGGGGTGAGGGGTGCCTGGCCGATTGCGGAGATCGAGAGCGCGCCCAGCAACGCCAGCAAGCCGATGATTCGCAGTATGCGGAGCATTGACCGATCGTATTCAGGGCGCGGTGGGGGCGGCAGCGATGGCGGGCGGCCCGAGCGGGAGCGAACGCGCCCGCCGATTCGCACATTGATTGTGAAGATTGGCAGTGCCGCGATCGCGCCGGATGGCGCGCTGGAGCCGGCGCGGGTGGCGGTGCTGGCCGAGCAGATCGCGGCGGTGGTGTGGAGCGGGGTGCGGGTGGTGGTGGTGTCCAGCGGTGCGGTGGCCAGCGGGTATGCGGCGCTGGGGCTGGGCAAGCCGCCGAAGGCCATCGCCCAGAAGCAGGCGGCGGCGGCGGTGGGCCAGCCGCTGCTGATGCGGGCGTGGATCGACGCGCTGGGGCGGCATGGCCTCGCGGCGGCGCAGGCGCTGTACACGGCTGAGGACCTGGACGCGCGGGCGAGGTACCTCAACACGCGGCGGACGCTGATGGAACTGCTGGATCGCGGGGCGGTGCCGATCGTCAATGAAAATGACACGACGAGCTTTGCCGAGATCAAACTGGGGGACAATGACCGGCTCTCGGCCTTGACGGTCGGACTGATTGGGGCGGACTTGCTGGTGATTTTGTCACAGGCGCGCGGGCTGTATGCCCAAGGCAAAGCGGGGGCGATCATCCCGGAGATTCGCCCGCAGGAGGCGGGGGTGCATGTGCAGGCGGGGACCAGCGGCGTGGGCACCGGGGGTTTTGTGACGAAACTGGAGGCGGCGCGGCTGTGCGCTGCGTGGGGCGTGGCGACGATCGTCGCAGGGGCCGATGAGCCGAGCGTGCTGACACGCGTGCTGGCGGGGGAACGGGTTGGGACACGATTTGTGCCCGATGGGCCGCGCGGGAGGGGCGCCAAAGCGAGCGGGTCGGGCGTGGGGGCGCGGCGGCGGTGGCTGGCGTCATCCGTGCGGCCCAAGGGCGTGCTGGTGATTGATGACGGGGCGGTGCGGGCGCTGACGCAGCGGGGGGCGAGTTTGCTGCCGGGTGGGATCGTCAGTGTGAAAGGTGAGTTTGAACGTGATGATGCGGTGGAGATTCGCAGCGGCGATGGGACGCCCATTGCGCGCGGGCTGGCGTCATATGACGCGGGCGAGGTCCGGCAGATTGCGGGCAAGACGGCCCGGCAGATTGAGGCGACGCTGGGCTATACGTATAGCGACGAGGTGGTGCACCGGGACAATCTGGCGCTGATGGCTGGAGGGTGATGGGGATGCAGCGGCGCGCTACCCTGCGGTCCTTATGCAGGCATCCGCCCAGCCGTTCCCGCCGTTTGATCCCTCCAAGCCTCACCAGGCCAAGCCGCGGCTGCGTCCGGTGCGTGGCTTTCCGGCCAATGCGCGCAATGAGATGGGCGAGCCTGTGCAGATGCTGGGCCTGGCCGATGCGACGCAGATTTCTGACAAGGTGTGCCTGATGGTGCCGGCGGTGCAACTGGTGCTGCCGCTGATGGATGGCAGCCGCGATCTGGACGAGATCATCGCGCAGGTGGGCAAGGGCCTGAACCGGCAGATCATGGAGCAGATCGTCGCGCAGTTGGACGATGCAGGGCTGATTGAGGGGCCGACGTTTGAGGGGATTTTCGCCAGGATGCGCGAGCAGTTTGACGCCAGTGCGACGCTGCCGCCGGCGTCGACCGCGGCGTTCGTCGATGCGCTGGTGGCTGAGGGGCAGCAGCAGGGCAAGATCGGGCAGGATGCTGGGGATGCGGAGAAGGATGCGTTCGGGGCCAAGCGGATGCGCGAGGTCTTTGACCAGTTCATTGCTGAGGCACTGAAGGACGCGAAGGACCCGGCATATGACGGCTTACCGAAGCTGATCGTCGCGCCGCACCTGGATTATGGCCGTGGGTGGATGAACTATGGCGCGATCTTCGGGCGGCTGCGCGTGGTGGATCGGCCGGATCGCGTGGTGATCCTGGGGACGAATCACTTCGGGCGGTCGTCGGGCGTGGTGGCGTGCGACAAGGGGTATCAGACGGTGCTGGGGACGTGCGCGGCGGACACGGCGCTGCTGGATTCGCTCAAGGCCGCG
>JALOQT010000255.1 GCA_025453375.1 Phycisphaerales bacterium
GTGGGGGGAGAGTGTGGTGTGCATTGCGGGGTGGGGTGTGTGAGGTGAGGGGAGGGTGATCAGGTGAGGGCGGAGGTGATCTGCGGGGGTAGCGCGGTGAGGGAGGGGAGGTGGCCGAGTTCCATGCCGACGGCGTGCTGAACGCTGATGTGCGCGAAGCGGAAGCCGGAGGCGAGCAGTGCGGCTGGGGCGGTGGGCTGGCTGGCGATGATGCTGTCGGCCATCTCGCCGGCGATGGCGCGGAGCAGCGGGGTCGGCACGGGCAGGGCGAGCCATGCGCCGGCGGCGCGGGTGATCGCGGCGTGCACGGTGCGGGCTTCGTCAAGCGCCGGGGCGACGAGGTTGAGCGGGCCGGCCAGCGATGGTGTGTGCAGGATGTGCTCGATGGCGGCGAGGGTGTCGTCGATGTGAATCCAGGGCAGGATGTTGCGGCCATCGCCGAAGCGGGAGACGGCGGCCTTCGGGGGCAGGGGCGGGCCGGTGAGGGCCTGGAGGAAGCCGCCCTTGGCCGAGAGGACGACGCCGAGGCGCAGGTGCACGACGCGAGAGCACGAGCGGGCCGGGGCGGCGGCGGCTTCCCAGCGGGTGGCGACGTCGGCGAGGAAGGAGTTGTCGAGGGGGGCGGATTCGTCGCGTGCGGTGCGGTCAGTGGGGGAGGCGGGGCGGTAGATGTTGACGCCGCTGGCGACGAGGACCGCACGCGGCGGCTGCGGGCAGCGGGCGATGGCGCGGGCGAGCTGGGTGGTGCTGTCGATGCGTGAACTGGCGATGGCGGCCTTGCGTGCGGGCGTCCAGCGGCGCTCGGCGATGGGCACGCCGGCGAGGTGGATGACCGCATCGGCGCCGTCGAGGGCGGCGAGGACTTGCGGTGAGGCTTCGGGGGCGGTCGGGTCCCACGAGATTTCGCGGCCGGGCAGGAGGGGTGTGCCGTCGCCGGTGGGGCGGGGCTGGCTCGGGGCGCGGATGAGGCGGTCGACGGTGTGGCCGGCGTTGATGAGGTAGCCAAGCAAGGCGCGGCCGATGGTGCCCTGGCTGCCGGTCAGGACGATGCGGAGGCGCGGCTGGGTGGCGAAGCGGGCGTGGCGGAGCGCGTCGTGCAGTGTGCGGGCGTGGCGGAAGGCGAAGAGGGTGCGGAGGTCGGATTGGAACTTCCAGCCGCCGAGGGCCTGGCCGACGGGGTGCAGCGGGAGGCGGTAGACGATGTGGTCGTCGAGCGTGCTGCTGGATGTGCTGGGCGCGGTGGTGACCCGATGCGTGTGGCGCCAGGCGGCGGCGGGGCCCTTGAGTTGCACGTCGACGAACTGCTGGCCATCAATGAAGCCTTGCGGGTCGTGCTGGGCGATCCACTGCAGTTTGATCGGGCCCTGCTTGAGGGCGAACTGCACGCGTGCGTCGCGCAGCGTGCCGGACCAGGACTGCATGATGAGCGTCTGCCACGGGGGCATGAGGCGCTCAAAGGCGCCGGGGTTGGCGTGGAAGGCCCAGACGGCCGACTGCGGGGCGGCCAGCGTGCTGGTGGCGCGGAACTCAGGCACGAGGCTTCTCCTTGGTCGCGGGTTTGGGCGAGGGCTTGGATGCGAACGGGGGGGTGGCGTTGTCGATCGCACGCTGGACGAGGTCTGGCGTGATGCGCTGGCCCTTGATCAGCACATCGCGCACGGCGATGAAGACGCGCTGGTCCGCCGCGCGCTGGGTGGCGGCGCGCTTGGCCAGCGAACGCATCGGCATCATCAGGCGCGGGTTGGATTTGAGGGTCGGCTCGTGGCGGGCCAGGAAGGCCCAGTAGAGGCGGGTGATGGGGCAGGTGGTGGCGGGGTCGAGCGGGCAGGCGCTGCAGTAGTCGCTCATCTTGTCGATGTAGGCTGAGCCGCTGATGTAGGGCTTGGTGGTCATCACATCGCCCACGGCGTAGGTACCCATTGCCAGCACGTTGGGCTCGACGACCCAGTCCCACGCGTCGGCATACGCGACCCAGAACCAGTCGGTGAGCTGGCGAGGGGAGACGTCCAGCAGGGTGGCGATGTTGGCGAGGATCATCAGCCGCGTGATGTGATGGCTGTAGGCCTCGGCCCAGACGCCCTGGACGACGTGGTCGAGGCAGTTCATGCCGCTGGCGGTGCTGGGGGGCGGTGAGGGGTTGTTGCTCGCGCCGTGCCAATAGGCGGGGGGGAGGGGTGTGGTGCCGCCGAGGATGGCGGGGGCTGCGCCGGGGAGGTCGAGGGGTTTGAGGGTTGCGGGCGTGGGGGGGGAGGTCGTGCTGGACGTACTGGACCATGCGTGATTGGCCCAGATGGCGTAGCCGCCGTCGCCGGGGTGAGGTGAGGTTTCGCGTGTGGTGGTAGGGGATGTGGTGACGGTGCGGAAGCCGTCGGTGGCGTCGTGCACGTGCTTGACGAACTCGCGCCAGCCGAGGATCTGGCGGATGAAGCCTTCCTTGCTTTGCAGGGGGATGTCTGCCGCTTCGGCGTCGCGGATGATGTCGCACGGCAGCAGGCGGTGCAGGTTGACCAGCGCGCTGATGCGCGTGTGAAAGACCGTTCGGCTGCGGACGCTCATCGCGTCCTCATAGGGGCCGAAGTTGTGCAGGCATGCGCGTTTGGCCCAGGCCCAGAGGGCGGCGGCGTCGGCGTCGGTGGCGGGAAGAGTGCTCGGGTCGATCGCGCCGGGGTGGCTGGCGAAGTCGCGACGGATCATGTCGATGACTTCGCGGGTGATGTCGTCGGGCGTGAAGGTGGGCGGCTCGGCGGCGCGGGGTTCATCGAGGCGGCCGGACCAGGGGAGACGGTTGTCGGTATCGAAACTGACCTTGCCGCCGACGTATGTGCCGTCGGGCTGCATGAGGATGCCGGTTTCGCGCCGGACGTGGCGATAGAAGGAATCCATCTTCCAGCGAGGGGAGCCTTTGAGCCCGGCGTGGGCTTGATCAAACTGCTGGCGGGTGGTGAGCCACCCTTCGTGCGGCGTGAGGGCGAGCAGGCCGCGGTCGATGAGCGGGGCGAGGTCGGCGCGGGTTTCGCGCTCGGCGGGGGTCATCATCGCGAGGCGCGTGATGCCGAGGGACGCGGCGATGGAGTCCAGCGCGGTGCGGAGGGGCTCGGTGGAGATGTGATACGAAACGTGGCGGCCGGCGCGGGCGAGCTCGAGAGCGAAGTGACGCAAGTTGGCCCACTGCAACGCGAGGCGCTGCGCGTGATAGGGGCGCAGACGGGCTTTGAAGTGATGCTCGATGAGGATCACGCCGGTGTGC
>JALOQT010000256.1 GCA_025453375.1 Phycisphaerales bacterium
AGTGCATCGTGGGCCGCATCGATGACCTCATCGTTCCCCAGCGCCCCCGCGTGCACCAGCATGTCGAGGTCAATCACCCGATCCCCGCACGCCACGCACACGAAAATCTCTTCATCGCTATTGAGCGCAATGCCCAGCGGCAGGTTCTGAATCGGGAAATCCGTCCCCGCCTCATGCGCGCTGGGCAGCCAGCTCCGCAGCGACGGATTCATCGTCGCATCAGCCGCCTCACCGTTCGCATTCATCGCCGCCTGTGCATGCTCAGCCATAGTCCCGACGATATGCCCGGCGCGGGCGCGCCTTTGAGCGAGGCCCCCCGACACCCGCTCACACCGCCGCCAACCGCCCGACCTTTCGCAAATCCGCCATCGGCTCGGCAAACGAGCAACTCCCAAAGCAGATCGCAAACACTTCGCGTGCCTCGCGCAGTTGCTCGTCAGTCAGTTTCAGGCTCCGCCACCCCGCGCTGCCATCGTCAAACGAGAACGCCGCCAGGTCCGTCTCGCGCAGGATGCTCGCCAGCGTCCGCGCGTCGGCCTCCAGCACCTTGGCCATCGCCGCCGCCATGAAGACATTGACAAACCCATGCATCACCGCGCGTGGGCTGTCCGGCTTGTACGTCAGCGCATACTCCCCGCGGATCGGATGGTGCAGCCCCGCGGTGCACTTGATCGGCACCTCCGCCTGCGCCATCACGCTGACAAACTCCGCCACCAGTTCCACTGGCGGGATCAGTTCCGGCGTCACGCCACCCGTCCGCAGCTTCGCCCCATACCCCGTCCCCGCCAGCGCCGTGGCGAACGACCGGAAGTCCCCATCCGTCGGCACCTCGAAGAACGGAAACAGATCCTCCGGCAGCCGATCAATCGCCTTCTCGATGATCTCCGGCGTCTGCACTTTGATCTCGATCGTGTCGATCACCGCGCTGTGAGCGTGCTTGTGCGCATGCCCATCACCCGCCGCGTGGTCCTCATTGAACCGGTCAATCGCCGCCAGCCCTTGATCCAGCGGCACATCCAGCAGCACACTCAGCCCCCACGCATCCGGCGCCGCCTTGTCCGCCGCCACGTGCCCGTGCGCCAGGTGCTTCACCGCCGCCTCGTTGAACTCCGCCAGCCGGCTGATCGGCAGCACAAACCGCGCCAGCGCATAGCGATCACCCGTCTGCCGCTGCCTGGCAAACTCCGCCACCGACTCGGCCATCGACAGCCCCGCCGGCGGAAACAAGCCCGCATAGTCCACCAGCCCGGTCAAAAACGTTCGCATCGTCGCACTGCTCATGCCTCACGATATCCAGCCCCTCCCGCGCCGATGCGCAACTGACGACGGCAAAAACCCGCTTGACCTGCCCCGCCCCTCGCGCCTAGGCGGTCGTACCCTCCGCTGTGCTGATCCAGTTGCTCATCGCCTCCACGCTCGCCACCTTCGCGCTGGCCGAGCCCGACCCCTCCATCGCGCCCGCAGCGCCGCCCACGCCTGACCTCCGCTGGAACGCCGAGACGGGCCGCACCGGCCAGCAGTTCCCGCCTCCAGTGTGGTTCGACCATCAGTCGATGGTGCTCGAGCTCTCCATCGCCGACATGCGCACGCCCACCCTCGAGGGCGTCCTGACGCTGACCAGCACCGCCGTCGGCCGCCCGCGAGACACACTCGTCCTCGACGCGCGAGACTCCATCGCCATCTCCGCTATCACGATCGACGGCCTCCCCCAACCGCTCATCTGGTCGCACGAGAACGCCAAACTCACCATCACCCTCCCCGCCCCGGTCCCCCCGGGCCAGTCCATCACCACCCGCATCACCTACGCCGCGACAAACACCAGCACCGACGGCGCGGGCCTCGTCTGGCTCACCGGCGTCGGCCGCGACGGCGATCGCAAACGCGAACCGCAAATCTTCAGTCAGGGCCAGGCCAACTGGAACAGTCATTGGTTCCCCTGCCATGACTTCCCCAACGATCGCCTCGCCTCCACGATGATCGTCACCGCGCCGGCCGACTTTCAGGTCATCAGCAACGGCCGCCTGACCGCCAAGGACCAGCAGCCCGACGGCCGCACCCGCTGGACGTGGGTCCAAACCCGCCCCCACCCCGCCGATCTCGTCATGCTCGCCGTCGCCAAGTTTGACGTCGTCGACGGCGGCGGCCCCACCTCCGCCCGCCCAGGTCTGGACATGCCCGTCTATGGCCCCGTCGGCAGCGCCGAGCGCCTCACCACCATCTTCAAACGCACGCCCGACATGATCGCGTACTTCGAGCAGCTCCTCGATGAACCCTACCCATGGGATAAGTACGCCCAGGTCATCGTCCGCGGGTTTCGCTGGGGCGGCATGGAAAACACCAGCGCCACCATCCTGGCCGAATACGCCGCTGCCGGCCGCGCCGGCGATCACGAAGACCTCATCGCCCACGAGATCATCCACCAGTGGCTGGGCAACCTGATCACCTGCAAATCCTGGGAGCACCTCTGGCTCAACGAAGGTTGGGCCACCTTCGGCGAGTGGCTCTGGATCGAGCACACTCAGGGCCGCGCGGCCTACGACAAAGCCGTCGAAGATGCCCGCCGTGCCGTTACCGTCATGCCCACTTCGCTGCTGCCGCTCGGCGTCCCGGTCGTCAGCAACCTCTATGGCGAGCCCGACGACACCTTCACCAAGCCCGAAGATCCGTACGTCAAAGGCGGCCTCTTCCTGCACACCCTCCGCCAGCGCCTCGGCGACGACACCTTCTGGCGCGGCGTGCGCCTCTACATCGACACGCACAAAGACTCCAGCGTCGAAACCGACGACTTCCGCCACATCATGGAAGCCGTCAGCGGCCAGAGCCTCGAACGCTTCTTCGACCAGTGGATCAAACGCCCCGGCGTCCCACGCCTGCGCGTCACCACCACCACCGGCGATCAACCCAGCACCACCACCATCACGATCGAGCAAGTCCAGGACATCAACGAACGCAACCCCGCATGGGCTTTCGCCCTGCCCATCTGGCTCAAACTCCAGGACGGCAGCGAACGCTGGATCACCATCGACACCGATCAGCGCCTCGCCCGCCAGACCCTCACCCTCCCTTCCCCGATTGACACATTCCGCGTCGATCCGCGCGTGACAGTCATGATGGACCTCGTCTCATCCCCGCGCCGCACACCCGTCACCCCGGAGAACGACCAGTGAACCACCACACCTCTCCCGGCGTACCCCGGACCTCCGGGCCGGGCGAACTGCCCG